>DASVAM010000045.1:0-13158 GCA_036376375.1 Chitinophagaceae bacterium | reverse complement strand
ATTTTTTAAAATCCTTTCGTAAAAGCAGGGAAAATACTGCCGGTCTCTATAATGAACTGCAAACATTAGAATCAAAAAATCCGGAGCAACTCGCCAGGCTTGATACGATCAAACGCCTGATCGACCTTCGACTCGCCCTGATGGAAAAAAACCTGGCTGCTTTCCAGGCTGCCGGTGGTCAATCAACACCAGAGGTTGAATCTAACCGGCGAAGAGGACTGGCCATAATGGATAGCATCAGTACACACACACAACATTTTATTACGAATGAAGAAAAATTAATGGCTGAAAAAAAAAGCAGTCTCACAGGTTCCTTTAAATCCACACAAATCGTCATTTTCATTTCTCTTGTTACCTCTATAATTGCTATTCTGTATTCTTTGTTCACCTATAATAAAGAAAGTGCTGCAAGGGATAAGTTGAACAAGCGAAATATCCAATATCAAAAGGAGTTAGAGACGAAAATAGAAGAATTAAAGAAGATGGATGCTGAGGTAAGAGAATTAAAAAGCCTGGAAAAATTTACAGCAACGGGTCGCGTTGCGAGAACCATCGCCCATGAAGTAAGAAATCCCCTGACTAATATTTCATTAGCTGCAGAACAACTGCAGGAAATGACCTCTCAAAATAATGAGTCTTCTATGCTGCTGGACATGATCAGCAGGAACGGTATCAGGATCAACCAACTGGTTTCAGATCTGTTAAATGCGACGAAGGCAATAGAACTAAATATTAAGAAAACGAGCATCAATAATGTACTTGATGAAGCCCTCGCAATGGCTGCGGACAGGATTGATCTCAGCCAGGTAAAAGTGGAAAAAAGATATGAGTCGAACATGTGCGATGTACCGGTTGATAGAGAAAAAATAAAAATCGCTTTCTTGAATATTATCGTGAATGCTATTGAGGCGATGGAAAAGAATAAAGGCATACTTATTTTGAGAACAAAAAACGCCGGTGGTTTATGTTTGGTTCAAATAGAAGACAATGGTTCGGGAATGGATGAGGATACTTTGCAGAAACTATTTGAACCCTATTTTACGAACAAATCGAAAGGTAACGGCCTGGGTCTCACTAATTGCCAGAACATAATCATGAGTCATCGCGGCAAGATAAGCGTCCAAAGCAGGGTTGGAAATGGAAGTACTTTTACTGTGACGCTACGAACAGATGAATAATGTGTATTTTTTTCCCCATCCTATGCCGATGTTGGAACAATAGAATTGAAGATAATTTCCTTTGAAAAAGGTTTTGCAATAAAATCATCAGCGCCATCCTTTGAAGCTTGCTTTCGCTCTTCGTAAGAATCGTGTGCGGTGATCATAATCAGATGAATAAATGGGAACTTCTCCTTCCACCGTTTTATCTGGTTTATTCCCAACCCATCGGGCAAATGGTTATCAAGAAAAACATAATAGATAAAATCCGAAGACTGGAGAATTCTATCTGCTTCAGCGAGGCTGCCGGCAAATGTTGTCTGTATGTTTTTTTGCTTTAAAATACTACTTAACAGATAACAAATATCAGTTTCATCATCAACGATCAACGCCCTTTTTTTCGTTTCATTATGCAGATGTGTCGTATTTAGGGCGGATCCTGCTTTATCGTTATACCTGGTCACCTTGTCACCTCCTTTTCACTTCTCACAAAAAGGCAATTTTATTGCCAAATAGTCTGAGATAAAAATGATTTAGTAATTTAGTAAGAATAGATTTGGCATGATTTCAGTTTAAAAAGTGTGGTGATTATTTCCCTAAATTAAAAACCCCCTTTACATGGCAAAAAGAGCTCTCATTATCGATGATGATATCGACTTATGTCTATTGCTGAGTCGCTTTTTAAATAAGAATGGATTCGAAACAAGCACTGCTCATTCCGGTGCAAAGGGTATAGCTTTATATGATCCTGCAAATTTTGATGTGGTGATCAGCGACTATCGCCTTGATGATATGGATGGTATTAAACTCATCAAGGGGCTCAAGGCAAAAGACCCGCATGTCCGGATATTGGTGATAACCGGGTATTCGGATATAAAGACGGCGGTCGAAGTAATAAAACTTGGCGCCTTTGATTATATAACAAAGCCACTCATTCCAGATGAGGTACTTTCAATATTGAATAATTTACTGAGCAGAACGGAAGAGAAGGCGGATGTTCCCGGGCAGTCAAACGTAGCCGGAACAGGTTCAAAAAAGAAATCGAGCGTGGATTTTTATAACGGTAAGTCCCCTGCCTCTTTGTTTTTACATGAACAGGCCAATATTGTTGCGGGCACGAATTATAGCGTTTTGCTATATGGTGAAAGTGGAACGGGTAAAGAGGTAATTGCAAGTTTGATCCATAGCCTCAGTGAACGTAGTCATAAACCATTTGTAGCTCTGGATTGCGGAACTCTTTCAAGAGAATTAGCAGGCAGCGAACTTTTTGGTCATGTAAAAGGATCGTTCACGGGTGCTATCCAGGATAAAGAAGGCCATTTTGAATTAGCTGAGGGCGGCACTTTATTCCTGGATGAAGTCGGCAACTTATCAGCCGGTGTCCAGGCTGCCTTGCTGCGGGTTATCCAGGAAAGAAAATTTAAGCGGGTTGGCGGCAATAAAGAAATTCCCACTGATGTACGGATCATAGTCGCCTCGAATGAAAATTTGAGTGAAGCGCACCGGAAAGGAAAATTCAGAGAAGATCTTTATCATCGATTAAACGAATTTTCAATACATCTTCCACCATTGCGTGAACGTCGTGAGGACATTATTCCCCTGGCAGAATTTTTCCTTGAAAAATCAAACGAAGAAACGCGGAAAAACATCAGTGGTTTTAATGAAGATGTACTGAATATATTCCTTGAATATTCATGGCCGGGTAATCTTAGGGAATTCAGAAATGTGGTACGCCGTGCAGTGTTGCTTACGCCAACGGATGCCAGGATTGCGGTTTCATCATTACCCCAGGAAATTGTACATCATATACCGGCGCATCAACATCCTGCGTCTCCTTTCGAACAGCCGATGCAACACCAGTTTGAAGGATTGGCCCATCCGGAAGGTTTAGCAAACAAAGATCTGTTGAAAGGGGCAGCAAGCAGGGCCGAATTTTATACGATCATGTCTGTCATGCAACAAGTAAACTTCAATAAGAAAAAAGCAGCTGAAGTACTGAAGATAGATCGTAAAACACTCTACAATAAACTCAAGAGTTTTCAAACAACTCAGCAACAATAAAATTGAATTTATAAATTTTATCGAGGAAAAAAATACACAATAACCTTGTGTATTTTTTTTTCTTGTTGCTTCCATTAAGTCTGCAATTCTATTTTAAAGGTAACCTTTCCGGGGCATAGTGTTTGTGCCCGACTTTGTTGGTATCGCATTATTAAAATTAAAATTGAGGTTTATGACAACACGTAGAAATTCAAGCAGGGGATACGGAACGATGGATTCCGATGAACGTCGACGCAACAGCCGCGGAGGTCGCCAATCACAGGGTCGACGTCAAAACAGAGATGAATATGAAAGCGATTACGAAGATTATGATGATGACGACGAAGATGAATACCAGGGGAATCGATTTATGAGTTCCGGTCGTAACCAACATGACTGGGATGATGACGATGACTATAATCAGCGCAGAAGCGGACGCATGAATATGGGTTTCGGAGGTGAATACGATGATGAAGACGATGATTATAGTGGTTCAGCAAATTGGGGTAGTCAGGGCAGAAACCAGCGTCGGGGATATGGCTATGATGATGAATACGATGATCGCAGTTCAGAAAGTTCTTATTCCAGGAGAGGATTTGGAAGCATGGGCAGGAGTGCTGGTTATGGAAATTCTGATTATGGAAATCGTGATCAGTACTCAAGGGGGCAAAATGGCGGAAACAGCGGAAGCCGTAATATGGGTTCTGGATATGGAAGAAGTATGGGCGCCGGATATGGAAGGAGTTCGGGCGCCGGATACGGAAGGAGTTCGGATTATAGTTCCGACCGGAGTTTTGCGGGAAGTCAATATGGTGATGAAGGTTCCCGCAATTGGGGAAGTGGAAGTAACCAGGAACGCAACAGAGGATACGGAAGCTCAGAAGATCAATATTTGGGACGGGGACAAGGCCAATCAAGACGATTTTTTAATGAAGATTATCGGGGAAGCAGCAGAAGTGGAGGCAGCGGGAATTTTCGCATGGGAAAGCAGGGTAAATCTTCAGGCAGGCGTGGCGGACGCAGCAGTAATCGGTAATGTGAAGTGTTTGCCTATTGGAAGGACTTTATAACTAAAATAAGTGCTTCTGGAAAGTTGAATAATTTTTTTCTCTATAAAATGGCGGAAGCAGCACTGCAATAAACCCGGTTTTTTAACCGGGTTTATTTTTTTGCCTTGCCATTTTTGTATCAAACTTTATTTCTAAGGAGCAGTTTCTGCCGATTCTTTAAAAATATTTCGAACACTCTTTTTTACATCAAGATCACTAAGTGCTCCACTCAATCGTTCTGTTGTCCATCCCTGCCATATCTTTTTATCTGTATCGGCATCCATCATGGTGATCGTTACCGTTGCTTCTTTAACGGGCACCTGGTATTGCTGATACCCTAGGAATTGTGAAGGGTAATAGATCGAAGACCACCTGCGGGTAAATCTATTATAATAATAGCGGCTATAAGGTTGAGAATAGACTGGATCGCTTTGAGTCTCAACATTTCTTTCGACCAATACATCGTAACTTATCAATACATCCGGGTTATCAGTCACTTCCTGCCAACCCCAATTATTTAGCTCCGCATTTACTGCATTGTGAACGCTTAGATCAGCAAAAGCGGTTGCCCTGGTCGACGCATCATTTTCACCTGACTTTACATCCACCCACATATACGTTTTATAATTTGATAGATCCACACTGGTGTCTTTTTCTACATACGCCGGAGTCGAACAACTATAAATAAGTAATGCCGCAACTCCCGCAACCACTCCTTTTATTTTCATGTTTTTCATATAACCTATTTGTCGTTAAAGACTATTTGAAGCCCGCGGCGACTTCTCCTCCACCGGCTCGCCATCATTATATTCTTCCGGATTGCCATTCCCGGGAAATTCTTCCGGGTTTATGTCATCCCTTTTTTGTGGCCTGTTACCATGTTTACTTTTTGATCTCTCATCTTGTATGTCTGGTTGATGTTGGCCAGTAGAAGGAGATGTATTTGGTTCCTGCTCAGGTTCTCTATTGATTGATTTATCTGGTGGCGGATTTTTTCTTTTATCCATTTTATTTAGATTTTATTTTTCATAAATTTTTAAATTGATCGATTGGGTGATCTACCAATATCTTTTTTGAATCGCTTTTGCCGAATCAAGGTGCATTTTTAAAGCAGGTAATGTTTTGTCAGCAAAATTTTTAACATCGACATCCGATGCATTTGATCTTGTTTCTTCAAAAAGAGAGATACCATCAGTATGCGCTTTCACCATCATTGATATATAATCCTTATCGAAAGATTTCCCGGTCATCTTTTCTATATCGGTATACATTTTTTGTTTGTCATCGGAAATACTGGTGGGCAATGTCACACTTCGCTGATCTGCCAAATTCTTTACCTCCTGATTTACCGCAGTATGATCCCTTTCCAGCATGGCTGCAAAATTCTTTACGGCATCGATGGTCGCTTTTTGCTGTGCAAGCTTTGCCAATTGTATTTCGGCCATTCCGGAATTGGTCACCTTTTTAAGAAATTCCGAACTTCTTTCGTCCGTTACAACATTAGTGGTTGTCGTAGTATTTGCATCGGTTGTTGTGGTGGTGCTTGTATCCGTAGTGCTTTCTGTTGTATCATCCGTATTACAAGCAATTAATAAAAAACAAAATACCGCGAGCAAACCAAAAAACTTTTTCATACAATAACATTTGATTAAAAAATTATTTTCCCCCTTATCTATGTATCGGAAATCGTGCCATCAGTTTTGCATATCCGAGTTTGATTTTTGCACATTTCCATTGCTGGCATGATTTTTTCAACCTTATTGGTGTAAGTTTCTTTGGGGTGTTTGATTTAAATACAAATCGGAAACGATTTATTATTCTGAGATGATACCCATCGAACCTGAACCAGGTAATGCTGGCGCAGGGAAAGAAACTTTGAAAGAGTTTCGGTTTCACCGAAGCTCTTTTTTTATGCTCATAACTGAATTATGACTTATCCGAACTGGAAAATAGGTTGCTCTGGCTTTCATTATAAGGAGTGGAAGGGAATTTTTTACCCTGAATCGATACCCCGGAAGGATTGGTTTAAATATTACTACGAAAAGTTCCACACGATTGAACTTAATGTGACATTTTACCGTTTCCCGGTCTTAAGTTCGATGCAGGCCTGGTATCATGCAAGCCCTGCCGATTTCAGTTTTGCTGTAAAGGTTCCCCGGCTCATCACCCATTACAAAAAGTTTTTAGATTGTTCGCGCCTGATTGACGATTTCTATAATTTGATTTCGGAAGGGTTAAAAGAGAAGCTTGGCCCTGTGCTTTTTCAATTACCTCCTAAATATGTTTACACAAGCGCCCGGCTAAAGCAGATCGCAAAAAACATGAACCCTGAATTCAATAATGTTATTGAATTCAGGGACGCCAGCTGGTGGAAACCAGTAGTCGTAAACACCTTAAAGAAAGAAAAACTCATTTTTTGCGGCATCGATTACCCCGGTTTACCCAATGACTCCGTCATAACAAATAAGGTAGTTTATTATCGTTTTCATGGCAACCCCCGATTATATTATTCGAGGTATAAACATGCCGAACTAAAAAACGTGGCAGATGCAATTTTAAAAACCAGGTGTGAAAAAGCTTTTGTCTTTTTCAACAATACCGCAAGTTTAGCTGCCATAAAGAACGCAACATGGTTAAAAAAATATATTAAGGCACAGGATATTTTTTTGGCATTTGATGCAAAAGAATGTTCTTCTTTTAGTTTTGCCAGCATATTTTTTAATGATCGGCAACTCACAGCGCAGGCAGGTTTTTTTGGTGTGGACAAGCCAATGTTTTTTAAGAACGAATTTCTTTTTCCATTTCAAAAAATCAAAACTATAGTTTCTTGCCTCTTTTATAAGTTCTGAAAGTTTTTTGGGTGGAATGAATTTTATTAAATTCTCAGGATGCATCTTTACCCGGTATAACACTTCGTTTTTAATAATATTTCCAACACCGGAAAATATTTCCTGATCAAGCAACGCGTCACAGATCATTGTGTTGGAAATGGATTTTAATTTTTTACGGACCTGCAGCGGGTCCCATTTGTCGCTCAAAACATCGGCCTGCCAATCATAAAGGTCAGCGGCATCTCCATCCAATAGCCTGACAGAACAAGTGTAAAAATAAATAGTGTGACCAGGGATCATCAGTGCAAGCCTCAGACTCCTGGCTGGCTTGTTATTTTCATCGACACTATAAGACCCAAACATCAGCAGGTGAATCCTGATCGTTGACTTTCTTGTGAACAGTAATAACTGTTTTCCCCAACTTCGTATATCTATGATTTTTTCACCATTTAATCTGGTCAGGTCGACCTTTGCGTTGCCGAATGCTTTGACAATTTTCTTTCCTTTAAAAAGTGGAGTAATATGCTCTCTTAAGATCAAAATGGAAGGTCCTTCCGGCATTGGGTCGGATTTAAAAACTTATCACGCCTGTCTTATTTCCTGCTTCCTTTTTTTGGACCTGGTTTGCTTTTCCCGCGCCTGCCTGTACCTTTTTTCTTAGGAACCTTTGCACCGGCTTCCCGCGCTTCGGACAACCCAATTGCTATCGCCTGCTTTCTGCTTGTCACTTTTTTTCCGCTTCGTCCACTTTTTAGCGTGCCTCGTTTTCGTTCATGCATTGCTTTTTCAACCTTTTCCGCTGCTTTTTTTGAATACTTTGCCATACGATAAATTTTGCTCAAAAAAATGGTGGCTTGCTTGTCAATATTTGCCTAGTCAACAGATTTAGCGCCTAGTTATAGGAATTAGTCATCGATGATTCCATGCTTCTCTCACCTTTTTCACTTCTCTCGGTTTTTTCATCTTCTTCTTCCGCCTGGAAATTAATATAAGATTCTGCTATGTCTGTCAAAAGGCGATCGGTATCTTCTTCCTCCTGTAAGGTCTTATCAAGCAATGATGCAGCCCTGTTCCTGCCAAGTGTTATGGCAAGCTGTACCAAACCTCCGTAAGTAGCTATTTCATAGTGCTCAACTTTTTGAGCTGCAATGATCAGTGCCGCGTCGCGGGTCATTGTTCCTTCTTTTGTTTCATTGATTATGGTTTTAGCTTCCTTGATTAAGCCATCCATTGCCTCGCATTTTTTTCCTTCAGGTTTTTCTTTTAAAAGTTGAAACACTTTGTCCAACCTTTTGATCTGCTTTTGTGTTTGTGAATGATGGTTTTCAAATGCATCCTCCAATTCTTCAGTAGTGCAAGCGGACTTCATTTCATTCAGCGCTTTTAGCAGTTGCTGTTCAGCGTAATACATATCTTTTAGTTGGTCAAGAAAAAATTTTTCCAATAAGTTCTCTTTTCTTAAGCCATTTGTTTGACCAGTATTACCGGTCCCGGTTTTTGTTGCCATATAGTAAATTTTTAAAAAATTGATGAAATAAGAAAAATAGAGCGCTGCTCTATTTTTCTTTTAGTTCACTAGCGGGAGCTTCTGCTACGTGAAGAAGAACTTCTTTTGCGTTTTCCATTTCCGGAAGAAGTTCTGGTGCGTGAAGATGAGCTAGAACTTCTTGAACTGCTACTACCCCGGCGGCTACCTGAAGATCTGCCATTACTATTACTACTACCACTTCTTCTGCCATTGGAGCTACTGCGTGAAGATGAGCTACGACTTCTTGAAGTGCTGCTACCCCTGCGGCTACCGGAAGATCTGCCATTAGTGGTAGATGATTGCCCTCTTGATCTTCCGTTCGAGCTGCGACCATTTGATCCTCTGCGGCTTCTTGCTAAAGCCCTTCCTCCCCGCCTTCCCAATTCACTGACTCTTTCATGACTCATACCACCAAATCCCCTCCGTGAACGCCTGCCTTGCTGGCTATAACCTCTGCTTCTCCCTCGATAATCCTCTTCATCTTCATCATCTTCCTCGTCGTAATCCTCTTCATCATAATCTTCATCGTCATAGTCTGCCTGGCTGATATATCCACCCTGTCCTGTCCTTCCGTAACCACGGCCACTTCTCTGGTCGTCTTCATAATCTTCTTCGTCATCCTCATCATAATCTTCTTCGTAATCTCGTTCCTGGCTCTGGCTACCATACCTTCTTCCCATTTGACTTCTCACATGACTGCCCTGATCTTCTTCATCATCATACTCTTCATCATTATAATCTTCATCATCATAGTCCTCGTCATCCTGATTATATCGTCCCTGTGATGATTGGCCCTGGCCATAACCATATCCCCTACGACCACGGTCCCGATCATTTTCCATTGTGGCAAAGCGCCTTCGTCTGCTAGTAATCATAAATTAAGATTTAAAAGTTTAAGAATATTTAAAAATCAGCATCAACAGTTGTGCCCCGATTGAATATCAACATAGAATTCGTTCTCAATGCCCATCCTGGTAAATAAAATTGATTTACTGTAAACAGCAAAACGATTTTGAGTTGGGAAGAAAAATCTTCCGTTGAAAAATAAAACGGAAATAATAACTAAAGTTGATGAGAAAAAAGATTCGCAGTTTGGGGAACTGTGTAGAAACAATTATGTGCAATAAACAATGAACGGATGACGATTCATACCAAAGCATTACAACATCACCTATTACGTTTACAAATTTTTCATCCTCTCCTTCTATCTTGCAACCATTCTTCAAACGATGAATTATAGCAACATGTCTTCCATTAACGTTAATATCAGGGTCACAACATACACCATTGATGCAAGTCTCTGGAACAGGAATTCTTTCTAATTTATACTCTACATCTTTATCACTGAATTTTAATGGCACCGGATCTTTTCTAGTTGAGCCATCATTTCCTTCAAAAACCTGCCTATCGCTTTGCGGCTCCTCATGTTATTCCTCTTTTCTCACCAATTCACGAATATTAACTTTTGAAAGATTTTTTGTTGCAGGACCTGTCATCACTCTTCCATCGCAGGAGTAACGGGCTCCATGACATGGACAATCCCAGGACAATTCTGTATTATTCCACTTCACTTCACACCCGACATGGCTGCAAATAGGACTGACTGCATGAAGATTACCATCGTCATCTTTGTAGATAGCAATCTTTTCGTCATTGAATTTTACGATCTTTCCTTCGCTTGTTGCCAGGTCGGCTAACACTTTCATATCATCACCAGAAAAAAATTTGCTGGCAAATTGTTTGACGACATCGATGTTATGATTTACAAATTCTTTGAACCCGGCCACTGGCTTTATTCTGTTTGGGTCGAAGAGATCCTGGTATGGATTTTCTTCGCCGCATATCGTTCTTTTTAATGACAAAGCAGCAACATGACTGTAAGGCATTCCATTTCCTCCGAACCCAGTAGCTACAAAAATTCTTTCATGCCCTGGTAATTGTCCGATATATCCCAATCCATCTGCTGATTCATAATATTGAGATGACCATTTGTAAACTACTTCGTCAACATTAAAATGTTTCCGGGCATGTGCCTCAAGGTTAAGAAGACAATGTTGCTGATTATTCTCGTGTGCGGTTTTATGATCCTCGCCACCTAATATGAAATATTTTTGTCCATTTATTTCTTGTGTCCGGTAATAATGATAGGGGTCATACATATCATAGATAAGTTCTTCGGGGTAGGAATTATCTTTTAACGTGACAGCGATTGCATAACTACGATAAGGGATACAACGGAAATGCAAAAGATTTACTCCCGGGGGTATATGTGTAGCGTAGATCAAAAACCTGCAGTTGAAATCTCCTTTTGCTGTTTCCAGCTTCACAGTTTCTGTTTCCTCGCTTTTTAATACCCTGCATTTTTCAAAAATCACTCCCCCTGCTTTTTCAAACTCCTCTGCTAACCTATATACATATTTGACGGGGTTGAACTTTGCCTGCCCCGGAACCTGTATCGCTTTTACAAATTCTAATGGAACGCTAAGTTGATCAATAAATTCATTTGTAACACCTGCTTCGGAGGTGGCTTCACTTATTTTTTCCAGCTCATCTTTTTGATCATTATTCTGCGCAAACAACGTTGCGGTTGCGGTCTTAAACTCACAATCAATATTATATCTTTTCACATGCTCTTCGATCATATTAACCGCTTCCTTTACTGAAGATGCAAAAAGCTTCGCTTTTTCTTTACTAAAGTTCTTTTCTATTCTTGAATAAGGAACATCAAGTAAGGTATTAATATGTGCCGTTGTACCGCCTGTTGTGCCAAAGCAAAGATTTTTTGCCTCAATGACAAGGCATTTCATACCGGCATTTTGCAATAAGAGGGCAGTTGTGATCCCAGTGATACCGCCACCCACTATTATTACATCATACAGTTCAGCTGTATCAAACATATTGCTGGCATGATACTCATTGACACTTCCCTGCCAGGGGCTTGTGTTCTTACCATCTCTTTGTATCATAAACATTTTATTAAGAAGGCGGCAATTACCTTGCCACCGCATATTTAATTTTTTCCATCCTGGCCCCGAATGTCGATGCTGCTCATCACTGTATGTATTCTTTTGTAGAGACAATTCCCCAGACATTTTCATCATTAATAAAGAAAAACAGAAATTATTACCCGATAAATGTATTATCAACCGGTTTTGGCCCATGGCATATCGTTTGCCCTCCCTCAGCAATTAAAACCTAAAAAAATGAAAAGAGATTGGATAGTGATTGCAGGATTTTTTTTACTTGCTTCATGTGGAGATAACACAGATACCGCCTACAATGAAAAGACGACGGAAACCTCCTCGCCTATTACAACGCCGTCAGTACCCCCTGATTTCAATCCTCCAGATAACGTCAGAACAGCTTTTCAAACGAAGTATCCAAACGCAACGGATGTGAGCTGGTCGGCGTATAAACCTTATGACAGGATTAACTGGGAATGGACAGGATGGCCTTCAATGGATTCCTCTTACTATGCAGTGAATTATAAAATGGATAATAGAAATTTTTGGTCGTGGTGGGACAGAAATAATAATTGGATAGGATCTTCCTCTGTAATAGAAGATTCAACAATGCTTCCTGACCCCGTGAAGAAAACAATTAAAAATAATTATGCAGGATACAGGATCACTTCAATAGATGAAGAAAATGATAAGGACAGAACTGCATACGAAATTAAACTGGAGAAAGGCGATGCCCGTGCAAGAATATTAGTTGATCAGAAAGGAAAAATTTTGAAAAAGGATACGGCTTAACGAGAGAATTACTGGATTTTAGTCGGTACCCTTTTTTACGTAGAATTAATTATTTCTTATATACGCTCAGATAACCAATAAGTCCGATCGACCGGCTACCTTCTGTGGCCGGTTATTTTTTTGCCATAGTTAAAAAGTTTTTTACGACTTTGTCCACCGTTAATCCCTGAAGTATTCTTGAAAAGGAGGCAATAACATATATCATAAATACCAACTGTCTGTGGGAAGTGGTTTCCTACTGATAAAGCTATTGCAATTGAAAACAACTACTTTACCGATACAAAAAAAGGAGCCACAAAGCCGCTCCCCCAATACTAAAGCTTATAAAGAGATTTTTGTGTTACTAATTTATTCTGATTTGGTCAGTTCTTTTTCCAGTAACTGATCCAGGTCATCCTCACTAAGATTTTTTCCGAGAATTACTCCCTGCGAATCTAAGAGGTAATTCTGCGGAACGCTGGATATTTTATATTGCTTTGCCACAGCATTGTTCCAGAATTTTAAATCGCTGACCTGCTGCCAGGGTAGCTCATCATCATGAATTGCTTTCAACCAGGCGTCCTTTTTTGAATCTAATGAAACACCCAGTATCGTAAATCCATAGTCTTTATATTTTTTATAAAGACGTACCAGCGCCGGATTCCCCGCACGACATGGTTTGCACCAGCTGGCCCAGAAATCTATCAACACATATTTTCCCCGCAACGACGAAAGTGTAACTGCAGCTCCACTCGTATCAGTTTGTGTAAAATCAGGCGCTTTTACTCCTTTCATGAATTTTTCATTTTCTTCCGCGTC
>DASVAM010000698.1:0-10576 GCA_036376375.1 Chitinophagaceae bacterium | reverse complement strand
CCGCCGGTTATAGTGATCAGTTCCGAATCAGAAACAGCGATATGGTGATCTCTTGAAATAGCGGACGTTATTTTCGAACTACTTTTTACCAATGGCCGTAATCCGGCAAAAACGCTGCGAATATCCTTATAAGAGGGATCTTTTTTCAAATAACGATGAATATGCTCCATCACAAATTCGATTTCCTCCTTCATTGCAACGGGTTCTGCCATCTGCTGCGCCAGGGCATATGTCCCCGCGTTAAATGATACCGGTGTGTCCGTTGTGCCAACAATTATTTTATTATGCCATGGCACTGCAAATAACACACGGCCATCATCCGTTCTGGGGATCATGATGGCGGTATCTGATTGAAGAAATTCTTTATCAAAAACAAGATGGATACCCTGGCTGTGAGAGATCAACGGTTCTGCATTCTTATCATCCAGTCGTGCTATGCTGTCGGAAAAGATCCCTGTTGCATTGATGACCGCTTTGGCTTTTATTTCATATTCTATATTTTCAAAGCTATCTTTTGTAACGACTCCGCAAACCTTTCCGTCAACTTTCATTAATCCTTCGACACTCATATAATTGATCACAACTGCGCCATGATCTGCTGCCGTCATTGCCAGGTGAATTGCCAGCCGTGCGTCGTCAAATTGACCATCATGATACAGCACTCCGCCACGTAATCCATCCTGGTCGAGGTTGGGCGCCAAAGCTAGTGTTTCATCCTTATTTAAAAATTGGGAAGGGCCTAACCCTAAACTTCCCGCCATCCAATCATAAACTTTTAAACCGATTCCATAAAATGGATTCTCCCACCATTTGTAATTCGGGATAATGAAGGATTGATTCTTTACCAAATGCGGGGCATTCTTTTTCAACAGTCCTCTTTCTTTCAAAGCTTCCATTACCAACTTTATGTTCCCTTGCTGTAAATATCGAACACCTCCGTGTACCAATTTTGTACTGCGTGACGAGGTGCCTTTTGCAAAATCGTATTTCTCCAGCAGAACCGTTTTACATCCTCTGGATGCTGCATCAACAGCGATGCCCAGCCCGGTGGCGCCCCCGCCAATGATGCAGATATCGAACTCTTTTTCTGCCTTCAGTTTTGATAATTGTTCCTTTCTTTTCATTATGTTCAAAGGTTTAATTCGTTTAACGGTTTAAGGGTGATTTGATTCCGGGATGTTTCATTTATCGGAAATTTCTAAACCCTTAAACTTTTGAACCATTAAACGAATAAACTACCCATTTGCCCAGGCAATTGCCGCATTGACCGCTCTTTGCCATCCATTCACAAACTCATTTCTTTTTTCACCACTCATTTCCGGAGAAAATTCATTATCTATCTGCCAATGTTTTTGAATCTCCTGGATATTTTTCCAATAACCAACGGCAAGGCCAGCCAGGTATGCGGCACCAAGCGCTGTTGTCTCTGTGATTTTTGGCCTGATCACTTTTGTGTTTAGAATATCACTTTGAAATTGCATCAATGAGTTGTTGATGGTAGCGCCACCGTCTACTCTTAATTCGGCAATGGAGATCCCGGCATCAGCTTCCATGGCTTTTAGCACATCATAAGTTTGATACGCGATGCTATCAATAGCCGCTCTTGCAATATGTCCATTATTACTTCCTCGTGTTAATCCGAAAATACTTCCACGGGCATGTTGGTTCCAGTGCGGTGTGCCAAGCCCGGCAAAGGCGGGAACGATGTAAACACCTTCGCTATCATTTACGGTAGCAGCCATTGCTTCGACTTCGGAAGATTGGCGAATGATCTTTAAACCATCTCTCAGCCATTGCACAACAGCACCGGCAATAAACACGCTGCCTTCCAGTGCATATTCGGTTTTTCCATCGATCTGCCATGCGATCGTTGTCAGCAAATTATTTTTTGAAGCGATGGCTTTTGTTCCGGTATTCATAAGCATGAAGCAGCCGGTGCCATAGGTATTTTTCACCATGCCCGGGGCCGTACACATCTGGCCAAACAAGGCAGCCTGCTGATCACCTGCAATACCGGCTATTGGTAATTTTATCTCCGGAACGACATTGCCTGTAGTTCCATAAATCTTACTGGATGCTTTTACTTCCGGTAAAACTGATGGCGGGATATTGAAAAGTTTGAGCAGGTCCTCATCCCATTGACAGGTATGAATATTCAACAACATTGTTCTCGACGCGTTGGAAACGTCAGTAACATGAATATTACCTCCGCTAAGTTTCCAGGCAAGCCAGCTATCGATTGTTCCAAAGGCCAAATCACCCTTGTCAGCCTTTGCTCTCGCGCCGCTTATATTATCTAATATCCACTTTAGTTTTGTTGCCGAGAAATAAGCATCGATCACCAACCCTGTTTTTTGCTGGATCATACTTGCATGCCCGGCCGCTTTTAGCTCATCACAGTAAGCCGCTGTTCGCCTGTCCTGCCAAACAATGGCGTAATAAATTGGATTGCCTGTACTCCGATCCCACACAACCGTTGTCTCACGCTGATTCGTGATCCCAATACCAGCAACTTGCTTCATCGTGATATTTGCTTTTGCAACCGCTTCTGCCATTGTGCCGATTTGTGTGCTCCAGATCTCATCAGCGTCATGTTCAACCCAGCCGGGTTGGGGAAATATTTGTTTGAATTCTTTCTGTGCAACGCTGATAATGTTGCCGTGATTATCAAATACGATGCTACGACTACTGGTAGTGCCCTGGTCAAGTGCCAGAATGTAATGAGGCATGAGGAAACGTTGAGGGTTAAAGGTTGAAAGTTAAGAAAGAAGTTGGTAAAAAGTTGAATAGAATCACAGCAGGACAGTGGGTGATACGACAGGTGATGAAAAGAATTACGATTGCCAGAACATCACAATTAATTTCCATTATACAATTCTGTACTTTCGTTGTTGAAAATATATTCAACAAAAAGATGGCTGATAATTTACCAAACAGGAAAACCGGATTAAAGAAATTTATGAGATGGCTGTTGGTCATTTGTTTTATTATACTGGGTGTTATTTTTTGGTGGAAGTATTATTTTGTGTTTGGAGAAGGAGTAAAATCGGGTGAATTAAACTATGTGGTAAAAAAGGGGAACATCTTTAAGACCTATGAAGGCAAATTGATACAATCAGGGTTTCGATCAAAGACGGCAGGTTCTATACAGTCTTATGAGTTCGAATTTTCAGTAGTCAATGACAGTATTGCTAATATACTGATGAATAATAGCGGCAATCATTTTGATCTGCATTATAAAGAATATAAAGGGGCTCTTCCCTGGCGGGGTTATAGTCCGTTCATTGTAGATAAGATCATTTCAATGAAACCAGTGGCGAAGTAATTGATTATATTTCTAAAAAGTAAACCGGAAGCTTCCGTAAATTCCAAATCGCCTGTTACGTTCTTTCGGAAGAGGAGTTGGCAACACGCGCCAGATAAAGTCAAGCCGCAACAATTTAAAAATGTTATCAATACCAGTTCCCAACTCGAGATAGGTCCTTCCATCCAATGTTTCAAAATCATAACCCTGTTTGAAGTTGAGTGCTTTATTCGCTTCACTCAGGCCACCCCATAATGTTTTAATGGTATAAAATTGCCGGAACTTAAGTTTTGGAATAAAGCGAAATAAGCCATTCCCGATATTGTGTTCAAATGTGATACCGGCATATTTATCATGAATAAATTCATATTTATTCATCATGCTGAATGCATACTTGTTGTAATAATATAGTTCATTACCCGGCGCAATATCCAATGAAGTGTAGGGGACCGTGCCAAAAGTTTTTCCGGCTGCTATCAAAAACTCAATACTTCCAAAAGGAGGTAGCTTTATAAAATCCCGGATACTTCCTGATATTTTTGTGTAACTGTAAGCGCTGCTTCCGACGCCGGGAATGCCCTGTGTGATCCTTATCTCAGGAATAGGATAGGGGCTACCCAGGCTGGTGCGAAAGAAATTAGATTCGAGGAACCGTTCAAGGTATGCAAATCGAAGTCGTAGAGAGACTTCAAAGGTATTTAGCGGCTGCCCGGTTTTCACGGTAAATGAATCTTTAGGTGGAATATTTTGTAAAGGCTCAAAATCTTTATGTAACGTTTCAATCAATGTCGAAAATCCCGCTTTGGTTTCATGAAAGAATTCAAATCGCTTTTCTTCAATTTTCATGAATTTGACCGGGATGCCTGTCTTACGAATTGCCAGTGTAAAAATATTATCACTGGTTACTTCCCCGTAATAATACTGCCCGAAGTCCAGGTCTTTTGTATACGAACCATATAAATATGTCCGGGGATGTTTTGCAGGCAGATAAAACACTTCCGCTTTACCCTTTACTTTTTGATCTGTAAAACCATAGGCCAGGTAACCGTGTAACCAAAACTTTTCACTGAACCTTTTATTCGTGCCCAAATCGAACCGTATGCGGAACCCTTCCCAGGCATTTGAACTAACCCAATTATACCAGGGGCCTATTTCATAATTGCCAATATCAAGATAGCCCGTCCCGATAAACTTAAGAGCATTTGTAAATTTTTTAAACTCAGGAGCATTTGTAAGTGTATCGATCATCCTGATAATGCTCTTTTCGTTTTTTGATAATTCTTCGTGCCGGGCCTTTTCCCAATATTCTTTTCCTTTCCTGGCTGCGTCGGGTAAGGTTATTATTTCTTCAAGCAGTTTGTTTTTATTTAATTCATTTGTTACAGAAGCATCATTGATCACAATATTGCTGTAGGTGGTTGTCTTACGTCCAATAAATGCCAGTTTTTCCTTTCCCATCGGAGTGACGTCAGCAATAAATTTATCCTTTGCTAAAAACCATGTCGTAGAGTCATCAAGTAAACGATATTCCTGGATAAGGCTCAGCGTTTCTAAAAAATTGACATTGGCGTCCTTTCCCAGGCGTAGGCTCATTTTCTGGATAGCATAGGTACCGGCATGTACCCAGCAGTCGCCTTCAAAAGTATTCTCGCCCCGTCGTTTGGGCGTAAATACAAGATGATAATAGCGGTTCTTATTTACGATTTGCGTATCGATGACCCTGTAGTTATAATATGCATCGCCGTTATCGCTTGCAGGACTTACAAATTGTTTATTCATTACAGGGATAAAATTTCCATACACGCTTACATTCTGATCCATATTTCCCAGAAACGGTATCACGCTTTCATTTTTTACGCCGTTTGTATTTACCGCTTTTATTATTTCTCTTCTGCGTAGCGGTTTGGGGGAATAATAATAATCGGAAAGCGTCTCCGTAAGATAGGTTGGTAAGTAGGGAGGGCCTTCAGTGGTATCAATACTGCTGTTAATGATGTCGGCAACCGGCTTTAAAGGTTTGAGTTTGGATACTTTTTGGAAATCGAGATTCCTGATATCAAGTTCAAGTTTATTATACACCTCATAAGAGAAATTCTGGAACTTGAATTTATCATTGCGGGATTTGTTCTCAACGATCTTTCGCCACAAAAACAATCCTTTATTTATTTTCGTTTTTACCTGGGCGCCCTCATTAAAAGTTCCCCTTTCCATAATAATTTGGACAATGACCGAATCACGGTTTTCAGGTATATATAATTTGTATAGTTGGTAGCCTACACAGGTGACTTCTAAGGTATCGGAAGGCCATTGCGCCAGGTTAAACTGGAAGGTGCCCGATGAATCTGACAACCTGCCGACGGTAGAATTAATAAATTGTAAGGAAGCAAAGGGGATGGGTTCATCACTATGAGCATCTTTGACAACTCCTGCAAGGACCTTTCTTTGTGAAAAAGTAAACATACCCGGTAAATAAAGGAATAACAGGAGCAGGTAAAGGCTTCGGAATTGCATCATCAGCTTGCAAATTTAAGAAACGGCTGGCTGAAGGAGTATTTTGTGTAGCCTAAAGTCAAATGCTCATAAAAAGATTTGGAATTATGAGCGCCAACTAGTTACTTTGTGTTTCAAAGTACTTTTTTATGGTGGAACAAAACCAGCAAACGCTCGATGCGCTCCAGGATATCAAACGGATGATGGAACGCTCATCCCGTTTCATTTCATTAAGTGGGTTGAGTGGCATCGCTGCCGGCATTTGTGCGCTGATAGGCGCATGGTTCGGCAAACAGAAGTTGGATGAATATTATGTGACCTTTAGTTCTGACGGATATACTGACATTGGTTTTCAGCAGCTGAAAATTGATTTGTTCTTAATTGCTATGGTTGTGCTTGCGGCTGCATTGCTGGCGGCATTTTATTTTACATGGCGAAAAGCCAGGCATAATAAACTGCCGATCTGGGACCTCACGGCCAAAAGGCTCACAATAAACATGCTGATCCCACTGATGGCAGGCGGTTTATTTATCCTGGCAATGTATCAATATAATGACTGGAAATTTATAGCGCCGGCATGTCTCATCTTTTACGGCCTCGCGTTGGTTAATGCCAGTAAGTATACACTTACCGATGTCAGGTATCTTGGTTTGCTGCAGATATTATTGGGTTTGATAAATACTCAATATGTAGGTTATGGCTTGTATTTTTGGGCTGCAGGGTTCGGGGTATTGCATATTATTTATGGTTTTGTGATGTGGTGGAAATATGAACGAAATGGCTAAGGTTAACTGATAAAAAAACTTAGAATTGAAGAATCCGATAATTGGGTTAAATAAAATTTTTGATAATCGCATTCGCCTTGGCATTATGAGCGTGCTGATGGTGAATGAGGAAATAAATTTTAATGACCTTAAACAAATGCTGGAAGTCACTGACGGAAATCTTGCCACGCATTTGTTGAACCTCGAGGAAAATGGATTTTTAAAAGTAAAAAAAGGATTTGTGGGTAAAAAGACAAATACAACTTATTCTGTAACGAAGGCCGGAGAGAAAGCATTCGCTGATCATATTGCGGCCCTTGAAAATATGATCAAGGGGGTTAAATAAATTTTTTTTGAATTATCACTTTGAAATACAAAGTACTTTTTATGAATAAAGAAAAACAAGTCATCCGAAACTGGTTAAAGATTTTTATAGCAGCGCTGTTTATTAGCGGGTTGACGGCGATCCCGGTTGAGCAAGAGCTTACTTATATCATCAATCACTTTCCTTTTGATGGAAGTTTGAAGGGTTTTTTTGAAGAAGTTTTGATCGGCATCCAACACACATCCAAGGACTATCCCTTTCTTTTTTATGGATATGACTGGCTGGCCTTTGCACATTTTGTATTGGCCATTCTCTTTATTGGGCCGCTCAGGGACCCGGTAAAAAATAAATGGGTGATCGAATTTGGCATCATTGCCTGCATTTTGATCATTCCATTTTCGATGATTGCCGGACATTTTCGCAGCATACCATTTTGGTGGAGGCTGGTTGATTGTTCATTTGGAATTATTGGGCTGATACCATTGACTATTTGTTTAAAAAATATAAAACGATTGGAAAACGAAGAGAAGGAGAAATTAGAAAAGAAGGAAACATTCGAAATGCTCATAGCCTGACCGGAAAAAACTTAGGTTGGATCATGCAGGTATTATGAAAATGTTTGTTTATACAAAGAATTTGTGAACTCAAAAAAGCAATTAACTCATGAAAAGATTTTTTAATGCTGTCCTCTTTGCATCGGCGGGAATAAAACAGTTTTTTTCCCGTGACAGAAATGGCAAAATTCAAGTTGTGATCGGTGCGATCGCAGTCATACTCGGGTTCATCGTTTCGCTTTCGTCTTTTCAGTGGCTGCTGGTCTTATTCTGCATTGGCCTTGTCATTTCCCTTGAAATGATCAACTCGGCGATAGAAAGGTATTGCGATCTTGTTACCACCGATTTTCATCCTGGCATAAAGGTGATCAAAGATGTAGCAGCCGGGGCGGTGTTAGTGGCATCGATCACCAGTCTTATTATCGGGCTGATCATATTTATTCCTGCATTAGTTCAGTTTCTAAATTTTTTGAAATGACATTCAGTAACCGGATCATTATTCCATTGGCCTTTACGCTGTCCTTATTGACAATAAGGATCATACTGAGTAGCGAGCTTACCTATATTTTTCTTGCATGGAATTTATTTTTGGCCTGGATACCATTTGCGTTGAGCCAAAAGCTGGGTGAAGTAAAAATTCGCTGGAAATTGTTTTTTCTAATCGGACTTTGGCTTCTGTTCTTACCCAATGCTCCATATATCATCACCGACTTTTTACATTTAAAACAAAGATTCCCGATCCCTTATTGGTATGATATTCTCCTTTTGTTCAGCGCAGCCTTAAATGGACTGTTGCTGGGGCTTTTGTCCCTTTTAACGATCGAAAAAATTTTGATCAATCGTTATGGGAAAAAATTTTCAGGCATCATCATCCTATGTTCCTTTTTCCTATGTGCGTTTGGGATTTATATGGGCCGATACCTGCGCTGGAACAGTTGGGATATTATTGTTAATCCCGGCGAAATAGCTACAGATATTGCAGACAGAGTTTTTAACCCCTTCGATCATTTTGGCACCTGGTCGGTGACATTTCTGTTTGGCAGTTTTTTTTATGTGATCTACTATTCAATTAAAAAATTCATGCATCATAAACCAAATCAAATTTAAATAGAATGGAAACCGCTGAATCAAAACCGGCAGTTTATTCTTTGCTGGATAAGGGGAAGCTTTTTTTTAAAGCAGTAATAGTTTTTGTAATGGCCTTTTTTCTCTGGATTCCCACACATATTATTCGCGAAATGATCAATGAAAGAGAAGGAAGGCAAAAGGAAGCTATAGAAGAAGTAAGCAGTAAGTGGGCGGGCAAGCAAACGATTACCGGTCCATTGTTGATGGTACCATACACCGGATCACCAAATGGCCTGGTCAATCAAAAAAAGTATGCCTGGTTCATGGCGGATCAACTCGATATTAGTTCTTCGGTAGCGCCACAAAAACGCCACCGCGGTATTTATGAAGTAGTGGTATACCAGGGCGATATTTCCATTACAGCAAAGTTCAATGACATTAAATTCAGTGAATTGAACGTGGCGCCTTCAAATCTTTTGTGGTCAGAAGCAAGACTCTTCCTGCAGATTTCAGATTTAAGTCGCGGTATTAACGAAGAAATATATATAAAATGGAAAGACAGCAGCTTTCTTTGTCAGCCATGGGCTGAAACAAACACAAACATAGGTGATGCCTTGTATGCTGCAGTGCCTTTGCGGGTCGAAGATGCAGGTACGCAAAATGTATTTACCGTTAACTTTTCGTTGCATGGCTCGCAGCAACTAATGTTCTCTCCTGCAGGCAGGGAAACAAAGATCCAGATGACAGGCAGCTGGCCCGATCCAAGTTTTACCGGTATAAAAATTCCCGAGGTTCCCAACGAATCTGATACGGGCATTAATGTAAAATGGAAATACCTGAATAGAAACAACCCGGTGGTATGGAATGATCAGTTTATCAACCTACAGGAATCGGCGATGGGAGCCAATCTTATAATTCCGGTTGACCAGTATGACAAAACAGAACGTTCCGTCAAATATGCCCTTCTTTGCATCATTCTCACGTTCGCTGCCTTTTTTCTTATTGAAACCATTTATAGAAGAAACCTTCATCTTATTCAATACGGGCTTGCAGGGCTTGCGCTTGTATTGTTTTATACATTATTGTTGTCTATTTCAGAATACACAGGGTTCAATCTTGCCTATTTGATCGCCGGTGTTGCGACGATCGGGCTGGTGACATGGTTTGTTGGCAGTATCATGAAATCATCAAAGCTGGCAACCTTTATTGGTTTTGTGCTGGCTGTCGTATACGGATATATTTTCACGATCATCCAATTGCAGGATTATTCATTATTGATGGGAAGCATCGGGCTGTTCATTGCCCTTGCTATCATCATGTATTTCTCAAGAAAATTACAATGGTAACAAAATGAAAATGAGAATAATAGAAATTAGAAAGATCATATTGGTCTTCTTAACACATAAGATTGCTTTGCCAATGTTAAAGCTGGTAAGAAGGCCTAATAAATTTACCTATAGCGAAAATGATCTGCAGGCATTGCCATCGGGCACTCTGGGCAACGATCTCTTTATTTTTTTGAAACAAAGAAATCTACCACTGTTAAAGCACTATGTAAGGCATGATCTGAAACATGTATTGCTTGCGTATGATACCACCGAACAAGGCGAGGCCTGTTTGCAAAGTTTTATGCTTGGCAATGGCAGAATTTCATTCCCCGTATTGGCAACTGTAATGTATGCCCTTGTTACGATGCCTGAGTATTGGAGCAAAATGAAAGAAGCGTTTGTGCAAGGAAAGAAGAGTAAACCTATTCATTCTTGGAAATGGAATGAAGTTGTGAGAGAACCAACAGAAGAACTAAGAAGAAAGATCTTTTCATAACCATTAAACTTTTGTTGGAGCCTGCCCCGATTTTTTCGGGGTTGCCCGCCCGGATGCCCCGGTCGGACGGGGTTTAGTTCGGGAAAGTCCTGCTTTTTGCGGGGCCTTCATTTTATTGATGAATAGAATTGACACAGCACAAGTGTGCTCCAAAGGAGTGCCTTCGGCACGACGCAAGCGACTATGAATAAAATTACAAATGCTAAGTAAATAAAATAAAAAACCTCCCGTTACGAGAGGTCTCAAA
>DASVAM010000261.1:0-4252 GCA_036376375.1 Chitinophagaceae bacterium | reverse complement strand
CCAGAAGTATAAAGCTCGATAAAGGCACCGCTAAAAAATTCGTAAGAAGAAAGTTAGCGGGAAACTGGTGGAAATGATAGATCCCGACCGGCACCGTGAGAATTTGCGCTGCGATCGTTACGGCATTCAATTTCCAGATGGAATCCAATATCTTATTTTTTATACAGAACCAATGGTAAACAGGTTGCATAAAGATGACTATACTTAATACAGCCGCATATGATAACTGGAAGCCAACATCCCAAAGCCAATAAGGATTGACGCATAATAAAAGCAGCGCTGATAAGGCAAGCGTATTGTAGATCGATGACTTTCTTGCAAACGAGTCCGCCAGCACGAGACAGGTAAACATAAAAGCGGAACGGAGCACCGATGGTTGTGCACCGGCCAGTAGACTAAAAAGCCATAGGCAGGTCAGTATAAAGATTGGCCGTAACCAACGGATAGCTTTCGGGTTCAATTTTGTCGTTTGTAATGGTTTAAAGAACCATATTAGCAACCAATAGATCAAACCAAGATGCAAGCCCGATATTGCAATAACATGAACGACACCGGTATTACTGTAAGATTGCACCAATGTTTTATCCAAATCATCTTTATAGCCGATCAGTAATGCTTCAGCTAAACCCAGTTCTTTTTCACTTTTAATATTAGTTCGAAGTATGCTTAGCACTTTTGCCCGGCTGTTGTTGATCAGTTGCCGAATGAGATTTTTATTGGTAGTTGTCAAGACTGCAAAATCGTCCGGCGTCAGGTACACCTGGTGAGTAATGCCCTGGAACAACGAATATCTTTTATAATCAAAACCACCGGGATTGCCGGAATTTTTTATTTCCTGCAGCGGTTTTGTAATGACTAATTGAGAGCCATATCCAGGAATTGAGAAGCTGCTGTCTTTTTTGAAATAAAGGATGATCGTTCCATCAGTTTTAATACAAGAATCACGCTGAATTATAAAATTCACGGATGAAGTTGCTTTATAAGATCTTGTTTTTTCAACAGGATCTTCAAGTAATGTTACCACAAGCGCATTTTGGGTATTATAATTTTGACCAAACCATTCCGGGTCGTGCTGAATATTTTTGTACCATGAAAGCAATCCTCCAATAGCGATTAATAGTCCGGCAACCGATAATCCATTCAGGACAGTCAATTTGTACCGTTCAAAAAACGGAATAAAGAAGAAAGCGGTGATGACAATTAAAGAAACTGAAAGAGTGATCCAAAATGGTTCGGGCCTGATCGCGAAATACCATTGTAAAACAATTCCGGCGATCAATGGAATAAGAAAGCGGATGAATGGTGCTTTTTTCCAGACATGAATAACCGGCCGGGACATTCACAAAAGGTAGCACAGGCCCTTGTTTTATTCAATACCATTTTACGGGTATATTCAGAAAACCTGAACGGTGATCCCGGTACCCATCGGAGTCAAAGGTCAGATCATGTTTCACTTTTCACGTTTGACGTCTCACGACTCATGACAACATCTTTTTTACATACGCCACCTGCCCTAAATGATAAATATTATGCTGTATCAACCCGTTCAGCATATAACGAAAATCATATTTGCGCAGGGGCACGATATCATTCAAAAAACTATCGTCGGTTTTCTGATGAAGGATATCAATGATCTTTTTATGAGTTGTACTTAATTGTTCCAATCCGTTTTTCCATGTATGAACTTTTGGGTCGATCGTTCTCCAGTCATTGGCTTCGATCTCTTTCATTCGTTCAAGGGGCCTGTTCTCCAAACTGCCGAGAATAAACTCGGCCCAGGTATTCATGTGCCACAATAATTCGATCATTGAATGCTCCGTAACGTTTGGTTTTGTAAACACTTTTGATTCGTCTATTTCTCCCAATATTTCATACACCGCCCGACCAAACCAGGGCTGGGCACTTAAAGTGTCTTCAAAGCTTTTGATGATGTATTGCGTTTCTTTATTCATAAGTTTGAAAGTTAAAAGATTAATTTCGTCACTCTTGTTTTCAGCACCAGGCAAATTAAATTTTTTGTATGAGATATTTCGTTACAACCTTTTTATTGATCAGTTTCCAGTTCCTGAATGCCCAATCCGATTTCCTGGTAAAGCCGTATTTGCAGATCGGGGAAAGTCCATCACCGCAATCAATGCAATTGCTCTGGCATACCAGTATGGCGAATGATTCATGGCTTGTAGAATACAAACCCAGCACAGCCGGCGAATGGGCAAAGTCTCAGCATCAAACAAGTTCTAAGGTGTCAGTTACGGGAATTGATCCTTTTGTGGTTTACAGTGCTTTAATGACAGGATTGGTTCCCGGTAGTACGTTTCAGTACAGGGTTTCAAGAAATGGAAACGTTGTTTTCATTGCTGAAGCAAAATCTTTGAAATCGCCTGAGCAATCATATCGTATCGCCGTGTCTGGTGATATGGGGGCCGGTTCAAATACTGCTAAAAAAATTGCTTATGAAATTTATAAAGCAAAACCGGATATGATCGCGATTGCGGGAGATATTGTTTATAACCGCGGCCTGATCTCGGAATACAAAACCCGGTTCTGGCCGGTTTATAATAAGGATATTGCTGACACGCTTGGTGCGCCGCTGATGCGATCAATACCTTTTGTGGCAGCAGTGGGAAATCATGATGCATTGACAAGAGATGTAAATAATTTTCCTGATGCATTAGCCTATTATCATTTCTGGGATCAACCATCGAACGGACCTGGTGGTAAAGAAGGTGGAGCTTTCGTGCCAACTTTAAACGGATCAGAGGCGAATAAAAAGGCATTTTATGAAGGGGCCGGAGAGAAATATCCCCGTATGACAAATTTTTCTTTTGATCATGGTAATGCGCATTGGACAATCATTGATTCTAATCCTTATGTTGATTGGAGCGATTCTACATTACGTGATTGGTTGACAAAAGATCTCGCCGCCGCGGCAGATGCTACCTGGCGTTTTGTAATGTATCATCATCCCTGCTTTAATTCTTCAAGGGCCCATTATGAACAACAACAAATGCGCTTGATCTCACCGATATTGGAGAAAGGGAACGTAGATATTGTATTTGCGGGTCATGTGCATAATTACCAGCGGACTTACCCTTTGACGTTTAAGCCTGATAATTTGGGAAGTCAACTGGTAGCAGGAGCAAACAATATTAAAACAGGAAGGGTAGTGAATGGCTACTGGTCGCTGGACAAATCTTTTGATGGTAAGCGGGATACGAAACCTAATGGCATTATTTATATTGTGACGGGTGCCGGCGGACAAGGCTTATATAATCCTGAGCAAACAAAAGATAAAGACAGCTGGCAGAAATTCACAGTGAAGTTTGAGTCAAGAGTTCATTCATATACGGTGATGGATGTAAATGGAAGCACTCTTGTGTTAAAGCAATTGGATATTAATGGGAGGGAAGTGGATAGGGTGAAGATAACAAAATAAAGGGTTAGGGTATTTATTTATCAATTAATGAAAGATATTCTCTTCTTTGCTTTTCTGTAATACCTGGGCAAATATTTTGTCGCCACATTTCAGCTAAGTCATTTGTAGTTTTTAATTTGTTAAACTCAGGTAATACTTTATTGGAAATAATTTCTATGATTTCTTCTGCTGAGGCATTCGCTTCATCGATGTTTTGTATAATCCACCATTTGTCATGTGGCGGATCAATATAAAAACCTATACGCCTAACAAAATGCCTGTAATCTTTTTCTGAAATTGATGTGTCTTCTAGCTTAAATAAGCTTGAAGAAAGGATTTCGATGTTAATTGTGAACTTCAGTGAACCAGCAGTGGAACTTTGACTCCTTTGCAAGTTGATAAAATATTTCATTTCAGCTTTTGTAGATAGAAACGAGCTACCAATCTTTTTAAACTGTTTAGGCTTTAAAAAAATATAAAGAGTATCTAACACAATTTTCTTTAATTCTTGATTAGTAGACATAAAGCTAATTTACAAAACACATCAATTTAAAAGGGCTGCATCTGCAACCCTTTCCTAATAATTTTAAATAATCCTATAAATCTTGTTTCTATTTGCTCAAGTACATACTTCTATCCTTGTACAATTGCCTGAAATAAGGATCTCTCAGGTTCTTGATAAATCGTATTGCTTCTCCCGTTGATTTCATCTCAGGTCCCAGCTCTTTATTTACACCCGGGAATTTATTAAAACTGAATACCGGTTCTTTGATCGCAAAGCCATCCAAATTTTTTTCTTCAGGTATATCCGGAACTTTTATTTCGCCTAACATTACC
>DASVAM010000041.1:0-7555 GCA_036376375.1 Chitinophagaceae bacterium | reverse complement strand
ATTTTTTACAACAGAAAGTTTTTTTAGAACTGTTTATAAAAGTAAGAGACAAGTGGCGTGATAATGATACCTGGCTGAAAGAGTATGGGTATCATTAACCACTGTCCTGTTGAAGGAGCGGCGTAAGGCTGAATACATCTTAATCTTTCGCCTGTTTAAACATAGCTTTGACAATTAATATTCGGATCTTTTAAGAGAAAGTGTAGGAGAATAAATTATTAACACTAAAATCGAGGTTCCCCTTTTCCCGAAGGGATGCCTTCGGCAAGGGGACAGGAGTATGGGATTTACATTAGCAATAACAGGACGACCCAATGTTGGCAAAAGCACTTTTTTTAATCGTTTGCTCGAGCAACGAAAGGCCATTGTTGATGATATAAGTGGTGTGACACGGGACCGCCAGTATGGTGTCACAGATTGGAATGGTAAAAGCTTTAACGTGATCGACACAGGCGGATTTGTCCCTGAAAGCGATGATATATTTGAACGAGAGATAAGAAAACAAGTGGCAATTGCCATCAATGAGGCCAATGCCATTATTCTCATGACGGATGCGGCAACCGGAATTACTCATTTGGATGATGCGATGGCAGAGATGTTACGCAGAAGTTCAAAACCTGTTTTTCTTGTCGTCAATAAAGTTGACAATAATGAGAGGATGTTAGCTGCCACAGAATTTTATAGCCTTGGATTTGACAACGTTTTTTTTATTTCATCGGCCAGCGGAAGTGGTACAGGAGAGTTGCTTGACGCAATTGCAGAATTGATCCCGGCTGAAGAAGCCGACGCCACAGCGCTTGCAGATTCGTTGCCAAAATTTGCCATCATCGGTCAACCCAACGTGGGCAAATCCTCTTTATTGAATTCCCTGATCGGTCAGGAGCGTACGATTGTAAGCGACATTGCCGGTACAACCAGGGATACGATCCATACACATTATAAACTTTTTCAAAAAGAATTTATTCTGATCGATACAGCGGGGATCAGGAGGAAAGCAAAAGTGCACGAGGATCTTGAATTTTATTCAGTGATCCGGGCCATCAAAGCCATGGACGAAGCTGATGTGTGTCTCATTTTAATAGATGCCGTTAAAGGGGTATCAGCACAGGATGTAAGCATATTCAGCCTTGCTGCAAAGAAAGGGAAGGGTATTGTTGTTTTGGTAAACAAATGGGACCTCGTGGAAAAAGAGACGAATTCGGCAAGAGATTATGAACTGGTGTTGAAGCAAAAACTGGCTCCATTTACTGATGTGCCCATTCTTTTTATATCCGCCAAAGAAAAGACCCGCATATTTAAGGCCATCGAAATTGCGTTAGAAGTTGCTGAAAGCAGGAAAGCCAGGATACCCACTTCTGAACTCAATGAAGTGATCTTAAAAGCCATTGAATCCTATCATCCGCCGGTGGTAAGAGGGACCCCCGTGAAGATCAAATATGTTACCCAGCTACCGACGGCAATTCCTTCTTTTGCATTCTTTTGCAACTTCCCCGATGATATTAAGCAGCCGTACAAGAACTATCTCGAGAACAAGCTTCGCGAAAATTTCAATCTTAAGGGAGTGCCTGTCAGGATATTTTTCCGGAAAAAATAAACTGCACGGATTGAACCTGCCTGTAGAAGTAGAATGGGAAATCTACTTAAAGGTAAATTTTCATACTTCATTATTTCATTATCAGCAAACCAGCGTTTATTTTAACGGCTGGTTATCGACGTTGAATTTTCTGCCTCCTCTATCCGCAACAAGATTTTTTCAGTCCAGACAATCCTCGTAAAAATCACTTCTTACTCCTCCGGCATACGACAGGTTATTGATGCAATTTCAGTAAATGTTAAATTTTTTTTATGAGAATAATTGTTGTACTTCTTCTACTTGCTTCATTTGGTCTACAAGCACAGGAAAAAACTTCCGACAAATTAAAATGGAAGATCGACGGTAACAAGGTCCTGACAGGGGGTCTCGTTTTTATTGGCGGTACTGCAAAAGGGTTTAATGAAACATTGCATTTCAATTACAAAACCTTTGAGAGCACATTCCCCGGTGCCAATAAGCAATGGTTTGATCCGCAAATTAGCTGGAGAAACAAGTATGAGGGAGGTGATCCTGATAATGGACCAAAATATTTTTTGTCAACTTCAGCATTTGTAATGTTTACCGATCAATATCATCTGAATAATTTTATTCACAGGACCTCGATCCTGGCGGCGCTGGTAATAAAAATAGGAGAAGGAAAAAGACCATTTAAACATTATGTGTACGATCTCATTTATTATACGGCGTGCTACCAGGCCGGGTTTTCAGCCGCCTATTATCCCTTCATAAACCGAAACCCTAAATGATCAGAGTTTGAATTTTTTGACGAGTTCTTTTGTTTTTTCACGATAATTTTTCGTTTCGGCAATTTTCCGCTTGATGAAACTGTTTTCATCAAGTTTGCCCATTACTTTTTCCATTTGATTGCGGTTATCGTATACCATTTTACGAAAAGGGTTATGGTAATCCTTTGCTCTTGATTCATAGATCCCTTTTACCATCCATTCACGGGTGTTGACTGCCTGCTTAATTAATTCCTTAAATAACTTTTTATCGAAGTCCGCAGGTTTCACCTGGAGTATTTCAAGCAAAGAAGCAAAAGAGTGTTGCAGTTTTTGCTCGGAATAAATTTGAGAATTTATCGAATAATAGGAATGTACATCATCCCAGGTTTTGATTTTGCCCGAATAAATATCCTTTTTAAAAGTGTTAACTGAGTTCTGGGGAAACAACTGACCGCCGATATTCAACCAATTGCTTCTTCTCGCTCTCAATGGCATTGCAGCATAGAATTTTTCCCAATCAGTTATCTTATTGTTCCAGGCAAAATGTAATAATTGATTAACGCCATAATACAATACCAGTTCTTTAAAAATGATGTATGCCTGCCGCACTTTGGTAAGCTGCACTTTGCGACCGGCATTTTCGAATTCATTGGCTAAAATTTCAAGATCATCAATGACCGGATCATTTGATTCAAGAAGATCTGTTCCAATGGAAACAAATCCGCTTTCATCCTTAATTTTTTTATTTTGTTTTTTAGCGAATGCCTGCCCGGTAAATTTTCTTAACAAATAGACCGCGTCGAATATCTCGTTGATGCTGTCCGGCGCCAGGAAATCATATTCTATGTATTGGATTTTTTCTGTGCGCTGATCTCTTGCTTCATATTTTTCTTCGTTCCTTGCCAACGCATACATGTTGTACATAAACCAATAGGCAGGCATTACAACGAGTTTGTCATTGGTTACATCATTGCTTACTAATGAAAAGGGGAGTGGGATATTCAATTCCGCAGGATAATCACCTTTTGCAATAATGGTAAAGGACGCAAATTTTGAATTATGTTTCAGGCTTACGCATAATCCCGGCCAAAAACCCCGGCCTGCAATTATTTCTCCGTCTGCCCCACGACTATTGTGATTGGATCCGATCGTAGCCCCCGCTGCCATGTTGCTTTGTCCTAAAACCAGGGCTGCACATAAAAAAGAATTATTATGGTGTTGCTCATGTGCGGGAAAAATAAGAGAGTTCAACACTTCGCAGCAGGATATGGTTGAATTGTAACCCAGGTATGAATTGATAAGTCTTGCTCCATATTTTAATTGCGAATGATCCGACAGAATAAAACGAACGGCTTTGACGCCGTAAAAAATCCGGCAACCAAAACCAATGATCCCATTCACCAGCTCACAACCTTCTCCGATCTGTGTCTTTCCCTCCGCGCCAGAATTGATGGTAAGATTTTTTAGTTTGTTTGCCCCTTTGATATAGGCCTCGCTGCCGATCCAGGTGTCTTTGATGATCCGGCAGTTTTTTATTACCGTACCATCGCCGATCTTTCCATAGTAACCTCTTTTTTTATCAAATTGTTTTTCGGTAAACTGTTTGAACTTTTTCATCAATACTTCATCGTCCCTGTATCGGCTCCAAAGCCAGGCGTCGCCGGGAAGCATTCCATTAAATGGCATAATGCTCCGGCCTGCGTTTTCATTACATACTTCCAGCCAGATGCGAACATTTTCCTTTTCTCCTTCCCGGATGATTCCATTTCCGAATTTCGAATGACTGGAAGCTGATAGTTCGTTCACATTTACAATGATCACTTCATTGCCGGCAATATAATGGCTCATGTAGTTGACGCAGTTAATGGCCACATTATCTCCAAAATCACAACTGATGATCGTGCTGTTATAAAGCCCCACCTGTAATCGAATATCATGGTACTCCAGGAAAACATTTTCAAGCTTGCCAATCCGGTTCAATCCATAAAAATTACAGTTCTTGATCAGGTTGGAATTGAATGGGTCGGCAACTAATAATTTATTCCAGTCATCCGCTGTGTTATTGTTTTGTTGGAGTGATTTGATCTCGGCTTTTGTCAATTGACGATAAACGATGCCACTCCGATTCTGGATATTGCGGAGATAGTATTCATCTTTTCCTTCTGGGATAAATTCCTTTGGGATGAAATTATATCCGAGAGAGCTGATTGGTTTTTTCTTTGTGTCGGACATGTGCGGTTACTGGTTTCGGTTTCCTGGATTGTTTATTCGACAGTTACAGATTTTGCAAGGTTTCTCGGCTTGTCAACATCGTAACCTTTCATGACTCCAATATAATACGCCAATAACTGTAAAGGAATAACGCTTAACATCGGGGCAACAATTTCATCAGCAGCCGGCACTGGCATCACCGATTCCGAAAGAGAAGCGGAGTAGTCATCGCCTTCAGTGATCACAGAGATCACTCTGCCTTTCCTTGCTTTGATCTCCTGCATATTGCTCACCACTTTTTCATGATACGCATCTTTTGTAGCGACGAATACTACGGGCAATTGATCATCAACCAATGCAATGGGTCCATGTTTCATTTCAGCCGCGGGGTAACCTTCTGCATGTATGTAGGAGATCTCTTTTAATTTCAAAGCACCTTCAAGTGCCACAGGAAAATTATAACCTCGACCGAGATAAAGAAAATCCCTTGCATCTTTATATCTATTTGCAAGCTTCTTAACTTCTTCTGCCGATTTTAGTACCTCTGCAATCTTATTTGGAATATCATGAAGCTCTTGTAACAAATGCATGTATCTCTCCTCATCAATGGCGTTTTTTTGCTTCGCAATTTTCAAAGCCACCATCGTTAATACGGCAAGTTGTGCCGTGAACGCTTTTGTGCTTGCCACACCGATCTCCGGTCCCGCATGTGTATAGGCGCCTGCATGTGATGTACGTGCAATTGAAGAACCAACAACATTTACTACACCAAAAATAAATGCCCCTTGTTGTTTTGCTTTTTCAATAGCAACAAGTGTATCTGCTGTTTCTCCACTTTGTGAAATGGCAAGGATAACATCACCAGGATGAATGACAGGATTGCGATATCGAAATTCTGATGCGTATTCAACTTCAACAGGAGTCCGGCAGAGTTCTTCAAATATATATTCAGCAACAAGTCCCGCATGCCAGCTTGTGCCGCAGGCAATAATGATGATGCGATTTGCTTTCGTCAGCTTTTCAATATTGTTTTCTACACCCGCCATTGTGATCGTTCCTTTTTCTGCATCCAATCTTCCCCGCAGACAATCAAAAACTGTATCTGCCTGTTCATTTATTTCTTTCAGCATAAAATGATCATAGCCACCTTTTTCAATTGCTGCCAGTTCGATATCCAGCTTTTGTACAAACGGAGTTATCTTCTCGTTCCCAAGATTTTTTAAAATAAGCTGATCAGGCTTTACAATAGCCAATTCATAATCGTTAACATACACCACTTCTTTTGTGTATTCAAGCATTGGGGAAGCATCAGAGCCAAGAAAATGTTCACCTTTACCGATACCAATCACTAAAGGGCTTCCTTTTCTCGCGGCAATGATCGTTTCGGGATCATCCTCATCAATCAACAAGATCACATAGGCGCCGGTTACACGTTTCAAGGCGACCCGTAATGCTTCTTCAAGACTACATTGATTATTCTTTCTTATTTCTTCAATGAAATTCAATAAAACTTCCGTATCAGTATCGCTTTTGAAATTGTAACCTTTATTTACAAGCTCTTGTTTGAGTTGTGCATAATTTTCAATGATACCATTGTGGATCATCGCCAGTTTCCCGCTGGATGAAGTGTGAGGATGAGCATTGCGGTCACTTGGCTCACCATGAGTGGCCCAGCGTGTATGCCCGATACCGATATGGGCATGAAGATTTTCACCTACCAATTTATCTGCTAACTCTGCCACCTTTCCTTTTTTCTTATAAACATTTAGTCCGCCATTAAGCAAAGCAACGCCGGTGCTGTCGTAACCGCGATATTCAAGTCGTTGAAGTCCTTTTATAATGATAGGATATGCCTCTCTGGGGCCAGTGTAACCAACTATTCCGCACATAAGATTGGGTTAGATTTTATCATTTATTGGATAAATGCAAACGTTTGACCGGTTGCAAAACGAAATTGCACAAAAATGGCCAGATGACAAAAAGCACCAAATATGAACGTCTGCTATATGTCTTATAAAAGGACTCCTTTAAGCAGGAGAAAAGCAGTACCGAAATAGATCAATAGTCCTGTCACATCCACAAGTGTTGCAATAAAAGGAGTTGAGGATGCGGCAGGGTCAGCTCCTAATTTTTTTAATAAGAGTGGAAGCATTGAGCCCATGATTGTTCCCCACATGACGACACCAATCACAGCCGTGCCGATCGCAAAACCAATGCGGATAAAATGTTCCCCGAATAATCCAAACAAATGATAACCTCCATAAATTATAAAGAAACCAAGGACACCCAATGTTGCGCCCATCAGAAAGCCGGAAAGGATCTCACGGCTTGCAATTCGCCACCAATCTCTTATTTGCACCTCACCCAGTGCCATCGCCTGTATGATCAATGTTGCAGCCTGTGATCCACTGTTACCGCCGCTCGAAATGATCAACGGGATAAAAGTTGAAAGCACCAGTACCTGCTCAAGTGTTTCCTGGAAACTTGACATGGCTGCTATTGTCAGTGTTTCTCCTATAAAAAGTATTAGCAGCCAGACAATTCTTTTCTTATATAATTTATTCAATGGAACTTCCAGATATGGTTGTTCCAATGCTTCAGTACCTCCCATCTTTTGCATATCCTCACTGAATTCTTCTTCTGCAACCCAAAGTATATCGTCAATAGTTACGATGCCCAGCAGTTTGTTGCTGTTGCTAACAACAGGTAATGCGACCCGGTTCTCCCGCTTAAAAACTTCACTCGCTTTTTCCTGGTCGTCGTAGGCATTCAATGATGTCACACGATTATCGATGAGGTCAGCTACTTTTTTATCTGGCTGGCTTAAAATAAAATCCCTGATGCGTATATCATCGATCAATTCACCTTTTTCATTAATTACATAGATCACATTGATGGTTTCGCTATCCTTGCCATGTTTGCGAATGGTTGTAAAAACTTCTTCTACTGTATTATGGGGGTACACATAAACATAATCAGGGGTCATTAGCCGGCCGATGCTGTCTTCAGGATACCCCAATAATGA
>DASVAM010000259.1:0-5125 GCA_036376375.1 Chitinophagaceae bacterium | reverse complement strand
TTTTTATTTTGCTTGATTTTTCCGCAATCGCTTGCATAGACTTTCCTTGAATTCATTTTATAATTTCATTTCTCAATAACCAGCGGTTCATAATGTTTGAAGCGATCTTTAAAGAATTTGGAATTGACGCCAAAGCATCGGTTCAAGCTTTTGGCAGTGGTTTAATAAATAATACCTGGCTTATCAACGAGAATGAAAATGATTTCATACTTCAGCGGATCAATCACAATGTATTTAAGCAACCATTTGATATTGCCGACAATATCCGATTGATTTGTGATCATCTGAAAACGAATCACCCGGATTATTTATTCATTTGTCCGCGCAAAACTATAGTTGGAAATGAAATGATCTTTATAAAAGATGAAGGCTATTTCAGGATCTTCCCTTTTATTAAAAATTCATATACCACTGATGTTGTGAACTCCCCCTCGCAAGCTTATCAAGCGGCAAAACAGTTTGGAAGGTTTACAAACCTGCTCTCATCTTTTCCGGTTGACAATTTGAAAATCACTTTGCCTGACTTTCACAATTTGCCATTGCGATATGCTCAATTTGAAAAAGCATTAAAAGAAGGTAATAAAGAGAGAATCAAACAGTCTTCAGGGATCATCAATTTGTTGAAAGATCAACAGGAGATCGTATCAATAAGTGAGCAGATCGATCAAAATACCGGTTTAAAAAAAAGAGTTACACATCATGATACCAAAATAAGCAATGTGCTTTTCGATGAAAAAGACCAGGGGCTTTGTGTCATCGATCTCGATACAGTAATGCCAGGCTATTTCATCAGCGATTTTGGCGATATGATGCGAACCTATCTTTCACCAGTGAGTGAAGAAGAAAGAGATCTTTCAAAAATTGAGATCAGGGATGATTATTTCAAGGCGATAGCCGATGGCTATTTAAGCGAAATGAATGATGAACTATCAGCAATTGAGAAAAAGTATTTGGTGTATGCCGGCAAATTCATGACCTATATGCAGGCTCTTCGTTTTTTATCCGATTATCTTAATAATGATGTCTATTATGGCTCAAAATACGAAGGGCATAATTTTATCAGAGCCAATAACCAGGCTACTCTGCTAAAAAGGATTATTGAGAAAGAAAAAATGTTGGAGAAGTTAATTGATGCTATACCGTAAGTAAGCTACAACCCCGGAGATCACTTCCATCCATCCTTCCTAATACTTCAAAACTTCTATCCGCATATACTTTACCAACATCATCCGTCGCTATAAAAGAGCAACTATGAATATTCGCCAGATCAATAATATTAATAGCGCCTGTGAATGTTACGTTTTCACTATCGACTATGGACTGTGGACTATGGACTGACAACGGATCCTCATCATCCCTGATCAACACTTTCATCCATGGAGGGCAGTGAAATCTTCCTTCCTTTTTTGCATAAGCCTGTGATAACAGCTCCGTCATTCCGTATTCAGAATGAATTTCACTTTTTCCAAATGCCTGTTTGAGTCGTTCATGTACCTCCATTCTCGTCAACTCTTCTCTCCTGCCTTTCATACCTCCGGTTTCCATTATGATCGTATCTTTCAAAATCACCGGAAATCGTTCTGCAAAATCAAGTAACGCATAAGTTACTCCTATCAATATAGTTTTTTGACCTGCTCTCTCAAGGAAAAGCAATGTATCCTTTAATTTGTCGTGATCATATAAATAAAACCCACTGTGCGGGTTTCCACTTTGCTTAATAAAACTGTCAACCATATATACCAATGATGAATCACCTTTTTCCCAATAGGAAGGCAATAAGCCAAGAATGCACCACTCTTCCAGTTCGCCATACATTCTTTCAAAAGCCCTGCTAAAACTTTGTATATAAGTGTAAACATCTTTTACATGGTGCTGGCTTCTTGTCGTTTGGCTGGTTCCACTACTTTTAAATATTACTTCAGCATTAAACTTTCCTGTCTTTATATTGTCTGTCTTAAAAAAGCTGATCGGCAGAAAAGGTATACTTCCAATTTCGTTCACGTTTGAGGGCTTTATTCCAAGGGCATTTACATAGGAATTGTATACGGTATTGTCCTCATATTGAAAGCGAAAAATATCCAAAGCAAGCTGTCCGAAGCCTTTTTCTGTCACTGAAAATATTTTATCATGCCATTCACGATTCATTATGGGCTGGTATCGGGTTAAATCTTAAATTTGTTACAATTAAACGCACAATATGAAGAACAGGATTTGGCTTGTACTGATCATTGCTTTTGGAATGATCGCCTGTGACAAAGATAAGTTTGAAACCGTACCACAATTGGAATTGAAATCCAGGAATACGGACATTGTCCCTGTGAACGGTAGCCTGCGGTTAAATATCGAATTCAGAGATAAAGAAGGTGATGTAAATGATTCACTCCTTATTGTAAGACAAAGATTAAATGTGCGGGGACCAGTACAATTACCTGCAAGTCCTTACGGTATTCCCGATTTTCCGAAGATCGATAAAGGCGAGTTTGAAGTTACACTTGAGTACCAGTTTGGCCTTATTTTCGGCTTACCCCCGCTCCGGATCCCGGGCAGTAATCCTGTAAAAAACGAGATCGATACATTGCGATTGAAAATTGTGGCACGCGATAAGGCAGGAAATAAAAGCGATACGCTCGTCGTCGATAATGTTTATGTAACCCGTTGACAGGTTGAATATCTTTCTCAAAAAAATTCTTGACTTCTTTCTATTTACCAGCCTGTTTGTCTCATGCTGTGCGGTAATAATGGTGTATCAGACATATACACTGATTGTTGGCAGTTCTGTCAACCCCTGGTTTGCGGCATTTGTTTTCTTTTCCACTGTTTGCAGCTACAATTTTCACTGGGCGCTGACACCTCATTCAGTTGCCCCATCACAACGGTTGGAATGGGATGTGAAACATCAGAGCTATCACTTACTTTTGTCAGTTGCCGGTCTTATTGTTGCAGTTCTTTGTTTTTTCTTTCTAAAAGAACATTGGTTGTATATCGGGATAGCAGCCACACTCACATTTTTATACTCAGCGCCAAAAATATCCTTCTCTCCCTTTCAATGGTTGAAAAAAATAGCTATCGGGAAAACGATCTTTCTTGCAATGACATGGACCTATGTAACAGCAGTCCTTCCCATTTTAATCGAGGGAAATGTACCTGCAGACAAGGCAGTTCTGTTTTGTGCGGGCCAGTTCTTTTTTATTTATTCTATTTGCATCCTGTTTGATTTTCGCGACCGTGAAGATGACAAACTGGAGGGGATCCGAAGTATGATCACGCATTTTAGCGAACGTGGGATTGACGTTCTATTTTCAGCCTGCATTATGACTTTCTTTATATTATGCTTTTTGTTAAATCTCGAAAATATTCAATGGATCAATATCATCATCCTCGTCATGCCGGCGCTTGCGCTTATAGGTTTATATAAATATGCAAAAAGAAATTTCTCTGACTACCTGTATTATTTTGTACTGGATGGCTTAATGATGGTTTCGGGGCTGTTATTGTGGATGATGAACAGGTTTTAATTACATTTGAACTTTATAAAGTCATTCTATGGCAAAAACACCTTCAAAAAAATCGAAATCAATTCTTACTGACAGCTCTTTTTCATTTTTTAAAAATTATATAAACAACGCATCACCCGTCGGTTTTGAAAGCAGTGGTCAAAAACTGTGGCTGGCGTATCTGAAACCTTATGTTGATACAAGCTTCACTGATCCTTATGGGACTGCGGTCGGCGTTGTAAATCCAAAAGCTCCATTTAAAGTTGTAATAGAAGCACATGCGGATGAGATCAGCTGGTTTGTGAATTATATCAATCCGGAAGGGCTTTTATATTTAAAAAGAAATGGCGGCGTGGATGTGCAAATCGCGCCGGCACAGCGTGTCATCATCCATGGAAAAAAAGGACCGGTGAAAGCTGTTTTTGGCTGGCCTGCCATTCATACGAGATTGAATAATCCCGATCATAAAGAACCGCAACCAAAACTCGACAATGTGTTCCTCGATTGTGGTGCAAGAAACAGGAAGGATGTCGAAAAACTGGGAGTCCATATCGGGGCCGTGGTCACTTACCAGGATGGATTTGATGAACTTGCCAATGAATATTACATCGGTCGTGCATTTGACAACCGTGTGGGTGGCTATATGATCGCAGAAGTTGCAAGACTTTTGAAACAGGATAAGAAAAAATTGCCGTACGGTTTATATGTTGTAAACGCAGTGCAGGAGGAAATTGGATTACGTGGTGCAGAAATGATTGCAAGAAGAATAAAGCCCGATGTAGCGATCGTAACAGATGTAACGCATGATACCACAACTCCCATGATCAGCAAACATGTAGAAGGCGAAGTTTCATGTGGCAAAGGCCCATCGCTTGCATATGCACCTGCTATTCATAATAAACTGTTGAACTTTGTAGAAGACATTTCAACAAAAAAGAAAATTCCTGTGCAATGGCGGGCGCTGAGCCGCAGCACCGGAACAGATACAGATTCATTTGCATACTCAAATGATGGTTGCCCGTCTGTGTTGATCTCAATTCCCCTGCGTTACATGCATACTACGGTAGAAATGATCCACAGGGATGATATTGAGAATACAATAAAATTGATGTATGAAACTTTGCTCGCATTAACGCCGAAGACGAATCTCAGCTATTTTTGAGAAGCCGTACTTTTTGCTTCTTCTTTTCTTCTTGAGCAGTCGAAAACAATATTGTAGGCAACATCTTTAAGATAAAGCATTTGTTCATCAATGCCAAAATAACTTACTCTTTCCTGGATCAGTTTGATGAACCAACTTTCCACATCAATGCTACAGGTGGTTAACGATGTGTCAGTGACCTTAAATTTTATCGTGGGTCCTTTAATAATATAAAAGCCATTAAGTTTATTACAACCTACATAGGCTGTAAAAAGTGTATCGCCATAAAATTCAATATAGGCCTCGTTCAAGGAATCAGGGACAGCTCTTGCTTGCCTGCGCATCACATTGATCGTCCATTTGCCTTTGAACTTTGGCCCAAAATCAGGTTGGAGAAAACCAAATTCCGTGTTATAATAAACAACAGAATCAGTTCGAAGAGTATCGCCGACCGTCTCAAATATTTTGGGGCTTTTTTGTTCAGGCACAT
>DASVAM010000642.1:0-4084 GCA_036376375.1 Chitinophagaceae bacterium | reverse complement strand
TCAGTACAGAACATTTCCGGGCGCTACGGGTGAACTGAGTAGTTTACTTCGGGACATCGGTCTTGCGGCAAAACGAGTGAATGTGGAAGTGAATAAGGCTGGACTCGTCGACATATTGGGCGATGCCGGTTCTGTGAATGTGCAGGGCGAAGAGGTAAAAAAATTGGATGTGTTTGCAAATGACCAGTTTACCGGGGTGTTGAAACATGGGATCAGTTGTGCTGGCATTGCAAGCGAAGAGTTAGATGATATTATTGTGTTTGACGATGAGGTAAGTAACAATTCGAAATACGTATGCATGTATGATCCGCTGGATGGTAGTGCAAATATTGATGTCAATGTTTCCATCGGGACCATCTTTGCCGTTTTTCGCCGGCTGAGTACAAAAGGATCGCCATGTGAGAAGCAGGATTTTTTGCAAAAAGGAACCAGCATGGTTGCCGCAGGTTATGTGATCTATGGTTCAAGTACAATGCTGGTTTACGCAACCCGGAGAGGTGTGAACGGATTTACACTTGATCCATCGATCGGCGAGTTCACATTAAGTCATCCGGATATCAAGTGCCCGGATAAGGGAAAAATATATTCAGTCAACCACGGAAATTTTTTCCAATATGATGAAGGGGTGAGAAATTATATTCATTGTTGCCAGCGAAAGACCATAGAAACAGGTGGCCCTTATACCCAGCGTTATATCGGCAGTATGGTCGCTGATGTGCATCGAAATTTAATAAAGGGCGGCATTTTTATGTACCCGGGTACAACCGATAAACCAAAAGGAAAATTGAGGTTGCTATATGAATGTAACCCGTTTGCTTATATAGTTGAAATGGCAGGTGGTAAAGCAACAAATGGAAAGGAAAGGATACTGGAGCTTCAGCCAACAGAATTGCATCAGCGTACACCCTTATTTATTGGTAGTAAGTCGATGATGGAAGAGCTTGAGTCGTACCTGTAACGCCAAATGTGCCAATATGCAAATTTGCCAATGTGCAAATGAAATGTTTGATTATGACAGATCAGATTGAAATAATTGAATACGACGAAAAGTATCATTCGGATTTTAAGAAGATGAACCTTGATTACCTGGATAAATACCATCTTACCGAAAGCCATGATATGTTGATCCTGGATGACCCCAGGGGAACGGTACTTGAAAAGGATGGTTTTCTTTGGTTGGCAAAAGCCGGGGATGAAATTGTGGGAACAGTGGGATTATTGAATGAGGGACATGGTGTTTTTGAACTAATAAAAATGTGTGTTGCTGAAAGTTGGCGGGGGAAGGGGATCAGTAAATTATTAATGGAGACCTGTCTGCAAAAGGTAAAGGAACTTGGAGGCGAGAAGTTATTTCTTTTTTCCAATCATCAATTGCAGACTGCGTTGAAGCTTTATGAAAAATATGGTTTCAGGAATGTTGAAGTAAAGGATTCGCCTTTTGAAACGGCAGATGTAAAAATGGAATTGGAGCTCTAACGAATTCACACAAAGAGGTAAAGATTTGCAAACTCATGACGCAAAGGTGCGCAGACTAAAAAACTCTCTGCGTCTTTTATATTTAACTTAGCATCCTGGCGTGATAAAAAGAATAACAATGTCAGAAATGATCATAAAAGTAAAAGACCTTGTAAAAAAGTACGGTGATTTTACAGCGGTAAAGGGACTAAGCTTTGACGTTAAGGAAGGCGAGATATTTGGCTTACTTGGACCAAATGGCGCCGGCAAATCAACAACGCTGGAAATCATAGAAACACTTCGGGAAAAAACCAGCGGTGAGGTTTGGGTAAATGGTTTTAATCTGGATAAAGATCCTGATGAAATTAAGAAGATCATTGGGGTTCAGCTACAAACCAGCGGGTATTACCCGAATCTGAATTTGGTTGAGCTGATCATGTTGTTCAATGGCCTTTATCACCGCAATATTGATCCAATGAGCTTGCTTGAGATGGTAAATCTGAAAGATAAGGCTAAAGCGAAGGTGAAAGAGTTGAGCGGTGGGCAAAAGCAGCGCTTTTCGGTTGCAACGACTCTTATCAATGATCCGAAAATTGTTTTTTTAGATGAACCAACAACAGGGCTCGATCCACAGGCAAGAAGAAATTTGTGGGAGCTTGTCAAAAAGATCCGTGATAAAGGCACAACCGTAATCATTACGACACATTATATGGATGAAGCGGAGGTACTTTGTGATCGTGTGGCCATCATTGATGCGGGCAGGATAATTGCAATGGAAACGCCGGACCGTTTGATCGACAACCTGGTTTCAACGGGATTTGAGAGACCGAAAGAAGTAAAGAAAGCGAATTTGGAGGATGTGTTTATTAACTTAACGGGGCATTCTCTGCGTGAGGAATGAGAAAATGTGAAAATTAGCAAATGTGAAAATTGGCTGAGCTTCGATTCAGGTTTGTTCGTTTTCACATTTTCAAATTTGCTAATTTGCTAATTAAAAATTTATGTCTATAACTGCTGAAAAGAATTTAAGTTACCCGATCGGTCCGTACGAAGCAAAACCATTTTCAATTAACCAGAAAGTGGAGTGGATGGCAGATATAAAATTTTTGCCTGATCAGCTGGAAGCGGCGATCCTGAACCTCGATGAGAAGCAGTTGCATACTCCCTATCGTGATGGGGGATGGACGGTGCAACAGGTCGTGCATCATGTGGCAGACAGTCATATGAATGCTTATATCAGGTTCAAATTAGGACTGACGGAAGAAAATCCAACGATCAAGCCTTACAATGAAAAACTATGGGCTGAATTCAATGATGTTCAAAAACTGCCCATCAATATATCTCTTACATTATTGCATGCACTTCACCAGCGTTGGTATGAGACATTAAAATATATCACCGATGATCAATGGAACAACCGGACAGTCTTTCATCCCGAGCATAAAAAGACGCTGAGGCTTTGGTATTTGCTGGGGATGTATTCATGGCATGGAAGACACCATGTGGCGCATATAACTTCACTTAGAGAAAGAATGCGTTGGTAAGAAATTAATAATTAATAATTAAGAATGAAGTGGAAGATTCTCTCCTCAGAATATCTCTTTAATGACCTTTGGTTTAAAGTCCGCAAAGATATTTGTGAAGCTCCATCCGGTAAGATCATCAATCCCTATTATATTTATGAATTTCCTGAATGGGCTACTGCTTTTGCATTGACAGAAGATAATAAAGTGATCTTGGTAAGGCAGTATCGCCATCCTGTGGGAGAAGTTATCATTGAATTACCCGGTGGTTGCGTTGACGATTCAGATAAGGATTATCGGTCAGCTATCGCAAGAGAACTGCTGGAAGAAACTGGTTATACATTTACATCTTTTGAATCATTGGGAAGAATTTCTGCCAATCCTTCAACCAATACTAACTGGATGCACATGTTCCTGGCAAAAGGAGGGAAGAAGGTTGCAGAGCAAAAGCTGGATCATAATGAAGAGATCATTGTTGAATTGCATTCGATCGAAGAAGTAAAACAGCTCCTACGGCAAAATAAAATTGTACAAGCCATGCATGTAACGACTATTTTATATGGGTTGGAAAAATTAGGGGAATTGTCATATTGACAATTGAGATCCTGATTTTAAAATTTCGCATTTGTGGGAACATTAGTGTTCCATTGAGTTTCCCCGTTTGATTTTTTCGAATTTATCTGCGTCATTTTCATTGCTCTGCGATGTAGAATAAATACATCATTCTGCCTTCCATCCCGGCCCGGACTTTGATTTCTTTATAGAAATGGAAGGCATGCGTAAGATGGAACATTATACCAGGTCTTTACACCAACAGAGGAGGATATGGAAGCAACCGGTGATCTATACCCGGAAGCAAAAAGCAACTAATTAAATAACTTAAAATAATTTTTTATGGCAATTATATTTTTTGCATTAGCATTTGTGCTTTTACTGGTGGCTTCATATTTGATATGGAGCATACGCTATAAAGACAATAAACATCAAAATTGGGAAAGGCCATCTATGAACAGATAGATTGCGCTCACGAAGGAAAATCGATATCAAGGTAGAGACAGGTAAGCCCTGTCTCTTTCATTTTAAGGAGTCTACAAGGATTTTTGCAG
>DASVAM010000640.1:0-2982 GCA_036376375.1 Chitinophagaceae bacterium | reverse complement strand
GTTGCAATATTCTGACCGTTTACATAAACCCGCAATGATTTGATCTTTGCCCTGCTGAGGAAACTTTGGTTAAACGTATACCCTAATTGCAGGTTCCTGATTCTGAAAAAGCTGCCATCCTCGATCCAGTAACTTGAATTTTGATAATTGTTGGCTCTTCCGGAATGCAAGATAGGTTCCCAGTTAGAAGTACCGATGCCATTCCACCGACCTAACCTCTCTTCCAGGTAATTAAAATCTGCAAAGGTTCCCTGGTTCCAGGCCCTGTAGATTTCATTTCCATAAACTCCCTGCATATCGATGCCAAGGTCAAATCCTTTATAAGTAAACGAGACCGATCCTCCGTACATAAAGTCGGGTGTTGGGTTTCCGATAAATGTTCTGTCATCTGTGCTAATTTTTCCATCGCTATTAACGTCTTTAAATTTTATATCGCCGGGGTTCACCGTTCCGATCGTACTTGTCGGGCTTTTCAATATCTCGGTTTGAGTTTGATAAATGCCACTGTGCTCATAACCATAAAAATATCCGATAGGGTGTCCCGCAGTCGTTCTTGCAGGGCCATTAAAGATTTCAAATCCTTGTTTATTCAGCTCAATAACTTTATTGCTTATGGTGGTAAGATTGCCGGAAACTGAAAACGTTAAGTCTTTAGTAATGTTTCGATTCCAGGTAGCTGAAAATTCGAATCCTTTGTTTTCAATTGTACCCAGGTTATCTAATAATGGAAGTTGCCCCGCTCCAAGATCAATTAAAGTAATCACATCTTCTGTGCGCCTGTTATAATAGGCAGCTTCAAAATGCAGGTCATTGTTGAATGTATTTAATTCAAATCCGGCTTCCCAGCTGCGAACAGTTTCCCAATTCAAATCCTCCGAAGGAATGTATTGTGGTTGAAGGGCATTAATAACATTATTACCAAATACGCCTGCGTTAGCATTTGTCAATGTAGGATAAGCAGGATACCTGTATTGAGAAGGTATATTCTTACTTCCCAACACTCCCCAGGAGCCTTTTATTTTTAGATAATCAATAAAGTCCTGACCACTAAAGAAGTCTTCCTTGCTAACAACCCAGGCTAAACCAACTGCACCGAAATTTTTCCATTCGTTTCCTATTTTATAAAACTGGCTGCTGCCATCTCTTCTGAAGGAAGCATTTAGTAAATACTTTTGCTGAAAGCTGTATAAGCCTCTGAGGAGATAGGAGAGAGATGCTTCTTCATAACTACTTCCGGAACCAACCTTTGTAGATGCAGTACCAACGGCATCTACAAACCAGAACCTTGGATCATTTGGAATTACTTCAGCCGATCCCTGTTGTACAGAAGAACTTACTCCTTCGTAAGCATTATAGTAAGTGGTAATACCTCCCAAAACTGTGAGGTCATGATCCCCAAACCTGTTCTTATAAGTCAACAGATAATCCATTTGTGTTTTTGGATATATATCCTGACTTTGATACACGGCAGTTTGTCTCCTGCTTGTATCGTTTTTATTAGTACCAACTATTTCCGGATTATATACTACGAGGATAGGGTCATAACGTCTGGAAGTATTAAAACCGTAGTCCGCAAAGAACTGCGTCCGGAAAGTGAATTTTTTCAAAAAGTTCAGTTCACCGTAAATACTTCCAACTGCCCTGTACTCTTTATTAATCGCTGTAAACTTTTCCATTTCTACAGAAACAAGTGGGTTAAACACCTGGGCTCTTTGAAAGGCAGGTAGTGTATGCAGCAGTCCTGAACCATTGGGATCATAAACCGGGGCAATCGGAGCCGCACGAATCGCGGAACCCACGTCCTTGTTAACCGGCAACATTGCGTGGTATCCACTGAAGGTAAATCCAAACTTCAGTGCTTTTGAAACTTTTAATTCATCATTTATGGTAAGTGTATATTTCTTGTACTCTTCATGTTTTATCAGGCCCTCCTCATTAATGTAGCCTATTCCCATGTAAAATTTATTCTTGTCGGTTGCTCCACTTATGCTAATGTTATTATAACTAACGAATGCACTTTGAAAAATTTCATCCTGCCAGTCCGTATTGGCTTTAAAATATTGGTCATTAAAAGATGAGCCCATATTTTTCATTTGTTCATCATACATTGTTTTGAATTGTGGGCCATCAGTGAGTTCAATTCTGTCCTGGACCGTCTTAACACCGAACGAGGTATTAAAATTCACAACCAACTGTCCGGTTTTAGCTTTTTTAGTCGTAATGGCAATAGCACCATTGGCACCCCTCACACCAAAGATTGCGAGTGAAGAAGGATCTTTCAATACTTCAATAGATTCAATATCGGCTGGATTCAAAAAATTGATGTTGTCATTTAAAATGCCATCTACAATGTAAACAGGTTTTACACCATTGATACTATTTGTACCACGTATCCGCACATCTGGTTCCGCACCTACTCTGCCTGAAGCCACAACCGATAATCCTGATACTTTGCCTTGCAAAAGATTGAGTGGGTTAGCCGCAGGTTTATTTTCCAATTCTTTTGCTGAAACTTTTGCGATCGAGCCTGTCAGGTCCCGTTTCGTTGCAGTACCATAACCAATAACGACTACCTGGTCCTGTACCTTAGCAGATGGTTTTAGAGAGACATTGATGGTTGCCTGCCCACTAACTGATATTTGCGTTTCATCATAGCCCACATAAGAAAAAATAAGAACGGCATCATCGGGCACTGTTATGGCATACTCACCATTTGCATTTGCAGATACCCCGGCACTGCCACCTTTTACTTTAACGCTGGCTCCGGCCAGCGGGGCTCCGGTTTCATCAGTAATGCGGCCGCTGACTCTGATCTCAACAGGAGTCTCAGGTTTTGCAAAAAGTACAACCAGCTTATCAGGCATCACTTTATACGACAATGCAGTGCTTGCAAGAAGCTTGTCCATTACTTCCGGCAGATCGGCATCACGAACCACAAGGTCGATCTTTTTGTTGATCGGCGCGACATCAGAGCTGTAAACA
>DASVAM010000634.1:0-3303 GCA_036376375.1 Chitinophagaceae bacterium | reverse complement strand
GATAATCGTTTATAATCTTTGACTTTCAACCCAACAAAATCAGGCCCCTAAAGTTCATCCAGACTCAGGAAAAATTTGCCGGAAGTGGTGCTCCATATGGGCCACATAATCGCAGATGATCCAGCTCAACGTTCTTAATTCTTTGTCTTCATATTGCGGATCCACCGGGTAGTTCAGTTTTTCGGCGGGAATATTTTTTACAACAAACACTATTTGGCGGTTCAATGCCAGCCATAGATCAAGCAAATGCCGCAACGGCAGATGCTGATAATCATTTACCGCAATCAATTCATTTTGCTGATAAGAAATGACAGTATATGGTTGTGGTAAAAATTGAATCTCAGTAAAACGTTTCAAATTATTAATTGCAGAGTCGATCAAATGGCCAAGGATTTCCTGCTTTGACCATTTATCCGGAGCCGGTCTTTTTAATAATTCTTCTGAAGAAAGCTTTTCAAGGTTTACGGGAAGATCCCTAATATGAGTTTCAAGTCGCCGCATGGCAGCTGCAACGTCACTAAAGTCATAAACATATCCCATTTCAAATCTTATCAATAATTTTTATAGCGATTCATATATGATGGCTGTCCCTTGCCCAACTCCTACACACATCGTAGCCAGCCCATATTTTATATTTCGATTTTTCATCTCGTATAGCAATGTCGTCGATATTCTGGCACCGCTGCAACCAAGCGGATGACCCAGTGCAATAGCGCCACCATTTACATTAACGATCGCAGGATCTGCATTCAATTCTTTTATACAGGCAATACTCTGCGAAGCGAAAGCTTCATTTAATTCTATCAACCCAATGTCTGCAATTTTCATTCCTGCTCTTTGCAATGCTTTTTCTGTTGCGGGAACCGGGCCAATTCCCATAATTGCGGGATCAACACCCGCCGACGCCATCGAAATAATTTTCGCAAACGGCGTCAATGAATATTTTTTTACTGCAGCTTCACTTGCCAGTAACAAACAGGCAGCACCATCGTTTATACCTGATGAATTTCCCGCTGTCACTGTTCCATCTTTGATAAATGCCGGTTTTAATGCCGCCAGTTTTTCCAAAGAAGTTTTTCTTGGGTGTTCATCTACCACGACCCAGTTGATCAAACCCTTATTGTGTATCTCAACGGCAGCAATTTCATTATTGAATTTGCCGGCTTCTTTTGCGGCAAAATAATTCTCCTGCGATTGATAAGCAAATGCATCCTGCTCTTCTCTTGTTATATTCCATTGCTTTGCCACATTCTCAGCTGTTTCACCCATTGTGAATGGATAATACATAGCGGCTAGCTTTTCATTGATAAACCGCCATCCCATTGTTGTATCAAACATCTGGGAAGATCGGCTCCACGATTCATTTGATTTTCCGACGACAAACGGTGCTCGTGTCATACTCTCTGCCCCACCAGCAAAATAAATATCGCCAGCGCCACACATTATTGCTCTTGATGCATCCATTATACTCTGCATACCTGATGCGCAAAGACGATTCACGGTTACTCCTCCAACACTCACGGGCAACCCAGCCAGCAATGCGGCCATTCTTGCTACATTGCGATTATCTTCCCCCGCCTGGTTAGCAGCTCCGGCGATCACTTCTTCCACCTCATTCATGTCAATTGTATTATTTCGCTGCATCAAGGAATGAATAACAATTGCCAACAGATCATCTGGTCGCATCGTCGATAAAGCACCGCCATATTTCCCGATCGGTGTCCGGATAGCATCGATTATAAAGACTTCTCTCATTATGTACTTAGCTTTTGATTTACTATTGTGCTGCAGTTGCGACGCTCCGTTCATCTTTCTCATCGCTATGCAGCTGTAAGTGCTTGCAAAGGAACACAAAAGCATCCTATCAGCGAAATCCCTTAATCCGTTAATCCATGATTATCTTTGCATCATGTTGAAAACAGAACTGAAAAATATCAGGCACCTAAGTTTACAGGAACTGGAAAATTATTTTGAAAGACTGGGTGAAAAGAAATTCCGCACAAAACAGGTCTATGAATGGTTGTGGCAAAAGCATGCCCACAGTTTTGCCGACATGACAAACCTGAGCAAGGACCTGCGTCAAACCCTTGGAGAAAATTTTACACTACCCGCATTAACAATAAATGCAACTCAATATTCTGCAGATGGCACCGTGAAGTCAAGTTTTAAAACACATGATGGTCATTTGGTAGAAGGTGTGCTGATCCCTACAGAAAAAAGAGCTACGGCCTGCGTTTCTTCCCAGATCGGTTGTTCACTTAGCTGTAAATTTTGTGCCACTGGTTATATTGAACGGAAACGCAACCTCAGCTTCGATGAGATCTATGATGAAGTCGTTCTTATCAATCAGCAATGTGAAAGAATATACGGGCACAAGCTGACGAATATAGTTTTTATGGGAATGGGCGAACCCTTACTGAACTATAAGAATGTTTTGAGAGCAATTGACAAGATCACCTCACCCGATGGATTGGGAATGAGCCCAAGAAGGATCACTGTTTCGACGGCTGGTGTGGCTAAACAGATAAAACAATTAGGTGATGATAAAGTAAAATTCAAACTGGCGTTATCGCTTCATGCAGCCAATGATAAGAAACGTCATGAGATCATGCCGATCAATGACACCAATAATATTCATTCACTGGTAGAAGCGTTGAATTATTTTTATAAGCAAACAAAAAACGAGATCACATTTGAATACATTCTTTTTAAAAACTTCAATGATTCGTTAAAAGACGCTGATGAATTGATCAGGATTTATCGCCAGGTACCTGCTGATCTTATTAATATCATTGAGTATAATCCCATCGATTTTGCCAAATTTGAGAAACCGGATGAGAAGACGGTTGAAACTTTTATGGACTACCTCGAAAGGCATAAAGTAAATGCACGACTTCGAAAAAGCAGGGGCAAAGACATTGATGCAGCCTGTGGCCAGTTAGCTAATAAAAACTGACCCCCGATCCGGTATTTTGGCCTTCTACGAAGAATTTCCTAGATTTGATTAAACTTCAGATAAATTACACAGTCTGTTAGTCAACTAAAAAATTAAAGTCATGAAAAGAATAGTTGTATCAATGCTCGCCATTGTCTGTATGGGAGCCCTACAGGCACAGGAAAGAAGATTACGGCCTGCACAAAAGTCTCACCACGATAAAATAATGGCTGAAAAACTTAAGTTTTCCGATGAACAAAGAAAAAAAGCGAAAGAACTGAATGAAGAATTCAGGAAGAAGATGACAGCGCTAAGAAACAAGGAAGACATCCTGGTAAAAGATTGGAAGAGCCAGCTTACGGAGCTCA
>DASVAM010000633.1:0-4689 GCA_036376375.1 Chitinophagaceae bacterium | reverse complement strand
GCTGTTGAGCAAGGTTTCTACAATGTCATGAACAATCCTGACCTGATCACGTCCAAACTTCCTGCATTAAGAGCATACCAGCATTCAATTGATGCTCCAAAACCGCCAGCCGCCAGTTATGATCATGGAGCGGCAGGACGTGGCAAAGCGATCTTTTTAACAAAAGCACAATGTGCTACCTGTCATCCATTGCCCTTGCTTGCTGATAACAAACTTCATACTGCTGCAGAACTGGGAATAGATAATTTTGAAGCGAGCCGCTCTCCTGAAGGTAAATACCGAACGACTCCATTAGGTGGATTATTCACAAGAACAAAAGGAGGCTTTTACCACGATGGCCAGTTTGCAACTTTAAGCGATCTGATCAACCATTACAATTCTCAATTGTTATTAAACTTGACCACAGCCGAAAGGAGAGACCTGGAAGAATATCTAAAATCGCTTTAATAAACCCGGACACCGCAATACTTCATTTGCTATCTTGAAAGTCCAAAGTCTTTCAAATAAACTGGAAGACTTTTTTATTCATGGATATTCTTGTTAACGGTAAATCCAAAACTCAAAAATAATCACTGAGTCTGTAATCTTTCCATCACTGACTGTTTATACAACCGTCCAATTGGAATCTCCAATTCGCTAAGCTGCACCGAAAGGCCATTATATCCCGATATTTTATCCAACGAAACCATAAATGAACGATGTACTCTGACAAACTTATGATCCGATAAAAGATTTTCCATAGCGCTGATGGAGTGTTTTGCCAATAAGCTTTTGCCACCGCTAAGAAATATCTTGACATAGTCCTTCCAGCTCTCGATATAGATTATATCATTCACAAAAACCTTTTTCATATCCCTGTCCACTTTCAGATAAATAAACGCCCCGGGATCAGACTCATCGTTTGTAATCATTACAGAAGTTTCCCCGCCCATCAACCGGTTTAGTTTGGTAATGGCTTTAAAAAAACGTTCAAATGAAACAGGCTTGACAAGGTAATCTACCGCATCCAACTCAAAACCATCGAGGGCATACTCCCTGTAAGCTGTAACAAATATTACCTTGGGAGGGTGAGAAAGGTTTTTAAAAAATTCTGTCCCAATGATGCGGGGCATTTTAACATCAAGGAAAATAACATCTACCGTCTTTTGCCGCAAGACCCCCAGGGCCTCAATGGCATTTCCACACTGACCCACAATTTCCAGGTCGCCGATGGAAGAAATATATTTTGCCAGCACTTTTAGCGCCGGAGGCTCATCATCTATAAGCAGGCAGCGAAGTTTCATGCTGTGATAGTTTGAGTAGCTACAGGTGACGGTGGAAGCATCCTATAGACCGATTCCCTTTTAGCTAATTTAACCGTAAAAGATACCACAAAGAAATCTCCTTCATCATTAATTTTCAACTCATATCTTCCGGGGTACAAAAATTCGAGGCGTTTTTTAACATTGTTTACTCCAATACCGTTTTCATTGTAAAACGCATCTTCGTTTTTACTATTAACAATCCCGAATTTTAATACATCGCCTGTCATAGTTATATTCACTTCGAGCCAGGGTTTTTCGATCTGCTCGGAAGCGCCATGTTTAAAAGCGTTTTCCAAAAAGGGAAGCATGAGTAACGGAGATATAAATTTATCATTGATCTTTCCTTCCACATTCCAGGATATTTCTATCTTATCTCCATAGCGTTCTTTTTCCAGGTCAATATAATTTTTCATGATCTCCACTTCTTTTTCCAGCCGTACTTCGTCTGCTTTGCAGTCGTAAAGCATATAGCTAAGCAACGATGAGAGTTTTAAAATAAGGTCCGGTGTTTTGGGCGACCTGTCGAGAGAGAAAGAATAGATATTGTTGAGCGTATTAAACAAAAAATGAGGGTGCACCTGCGCCTTCAGCAATTGCAGCTCGGCAGTTATCTTTTCCTGTTGTGCCCGCAGCCAGTCCCGCTGCTTCCATGTCCAGAGCTTAAAAAAACGGATGATCAAAGGAATGCCTGCATGTGTGAGCAGGCATAGAATACCTACCGGCTCATGGCCCTTTTGCGGGATCACTTCATATCCGAACGCCTGCAGCAGCGGCACAAGGACATAGATCCTGTAACCATAATGAAAATAAATGCCCGCAAAGCCCCAGGCAAGAACAACGAGAATAAACTGCCACGCTCTTCCTTTTGTTATCAGATAGGGAAAGGCCCAATAAGCCAGAGGATAACCGAATAAAATTATAGGCGGTATCCAAAGCAACGTACTAAGAAAACCCAAGCCATAAAATCTGGTCGTTGGCTCGACCACAATCCAAAACACCGGCCATGTTATCAGAATAAATGACCAATAAAGAAGATGCCGCCATAGTTTGTAGCGGGAGGAAAAAATAAATTCTTCTCCTAAAAAAATATTTATTTTTTTTATCAATTCTTTCATGTCATTAACTCTAGAGTGATAGCAAAGTCGCATACGCACCCTTACTCTTGACAGTTAAAGTTTGTTTATTTGCAGGTATATGCAATGCCTTACCCAAATTGATTTGCAGGGAAGCCACAAAAAAATTGGCCTCATCATTCAGCTTTAGCTCATAGTTATCCCGGTAAATAAAATCGAGTCGTTTCCTTACATTGCTAATGCCTGCGCCATCTTCATGGTAGAATATGTTCTCGCTTTTACTGTTTGCGATTTTGCATTTCAGTACATTCTGCTTCACCATGACGTCAATAGCCAGCCACGATTTTTCTATGTCTTTTGAGACACCATGTTTAAAAGCATTTTCAATTAAAGGCAGCAGCAGTAAAGGAGCAATCAATTCACCTCCGGCATTGCTTGCTACATTCCACGATATTTCCATTTGGTTATCATGGCGTTCTTTTTCCAGGTCAATATAATTCTTCATGATCTCCAGTTCTTTTTCCAGGTGCACTTTTTCTGCCTTGCAGTCGTAAAGCATGTAGCGGAGCAGCGATGAAAGCTTAAGGATCAGACCAGGCGTTTTGGAAGAATTTTTCAATGAAAAAGAATAAATACTGTTGAGCGTATTAAAAAGAAAATGAGGGTGCACCTGTGCTTTCAGCAATTGCAGCTCGGTGGTTAGTTTTTCCCACTGCATTTTCATCCATGCCCTTTGCTTGACGATCCAGAGTTGGTACAATTTAATGATCATGGTCCAGGCGGCCGATGTGGTCATGCTCAGGTAACAGGAAGACAGCGGAAGAAAATGCGGAAGACGGTCATCCAGCCCCAGGCTGTGGTGCAGGGGAATAAAAACATAAGTCCTGTAGCCATTATTAATATACAAACCTGCAATAGACCAGCACAACACCGTAAGGAAAAACTGGAGGTATTCTCCTTTCATTAATAAATGCGGGATAGCAATATATATCAGGGGGTAACCGAAAACAATAAACATCGGAACCCACATCGCTACATTTAATAATTGTTCCGGGTAAGAAGCCGGTTCCCCCATAATGGTCCAAAAAGCGGCCCAGATGAAAATTTGAAAAGTCCAGTAAGCAATATGCCGCCATACCCGGTAGCGGGAAGAAAAAATAAAATTATTATAAGGAATGGATTTCATTCGTCCTATCCTGCACAATTTAAACAATTTGCTAGCTTCAACGCCAGCTAAGTATATAAAAACGACAAGTAACCAGTAATCCCGACAAACAGCATTTTTTTTCTATTAAAGCAATTGAAACCTCTTTTTTGCTTTATTACCAGAATTCTTTTCACTGATCGATTTGAGTTAGCAAGTTGTAAAGCTTACTTCTACCTTGATCATGTAAATTCTTTTTCACTAATCAAACTTATTGTTATGACGAATACTTTGATCAGGAATGGTTTTTATGGCTTTGTTTCTATCTTAATTTTTTCTTCGTGCCAAAAGCAAGTAACAAAACCCGGACTGCAGGAAGAAATTTCAACAGTCGCTAACCAAAACAAGCATGGTCATTTGCAACAAACAAAAACATTTTCATCTGATGTGGCCATCAGGTGGATGAATATGCAAATAGAGCTCATGCGAAAAACAACTACGGTGGGTAACGTTGCGTTTTCGCGTCACTATGCTTATAGTGGCATTGCATTGTATGAATCAGTTGTTCCGGGCATGCCCGCCTACCAATCTATTGCTTCGCAATTGAACGGATTGAGTGGTCTGCCAAAAACCACTCCGGGTTATGCTTATCATTGGGCAGCCACCGCCAATGCAGCGTTGGCGTATATGAATAAAAAAATGTTCCCGGCTGCAAGTGCTGCCGACAAAGCAGCCATAGATGCACTGGAAGCAACACTTCAATTACAATACATTAACGAAGCAAATGCCGACGTCATAAACCGTTCAGTAGAATTTGGCAGAGGAATAGCTGAAAAAATATTTAACTGGTCAGAGACGGATGGCTATCAACATGTCAACGATGCTTATACGCCACCTCAAAGCGGCGGACAATATTGGACACCACCTGCTCCACTACCTGTTCATGCATTACCTTATTTGGGGAATCTTCGCCGAATAGTATCTGGTAGCGGCAATGGCGCACAGGTTCCTCCTCCCAATTATGCAGCTCTTCCTGCGATGACGACGGAAGTAATCAATGCAAAACCAGCTACGGGCACTGACAATTATAATAAAGCTTTTTGGTGGAGAGATTTTCCCGGCACCAGCACTCCCGGACATTACATAAGCATTTTAAAACAAGTACTGC
>DASVAM010000616.1:0-5014 GCA_036376375.1 Chitinophagaceae bacterium | reverse complement strand
GTACGGACGTGTTCATTTAATCTCGGCCGGCAACCAATGTTTATCCTGCATTTGTAAGGCCCTGGCTCTACAAGAGAAATATTTGATTTGTATATTCACTTATTATGGATATTGTGAAAGCCAGTAAACTTAGCTCAGGGCAAATAAAAGTAGCTGCCACTGGTTTTATCACGTTGTTTTCCATTGTCGGCATCATGTTTTATGGGCTTCCTTTCTTTTATGATTTCTGGGTAAAAGAATTTGGATGGTCAAGAGCTACCGTTACCTCAGGTAATGCATTTGCAAAAGTGGCTGTTGGGCTTTTGGGTTTTTTTGCAGGATGGTTCATTGATCGTTTTGGTCCACGACGATTAATGCTTGCCGGAATTTTAATGGGAGGGGTTGCCCTGGTTGGTTTAAGTACGGTAACGGCTCTTTGGCAATTTTATTTGTTCTATACTTTCAATGCACTGGCGTACATGTGTGCCGGGCCATTGCCAAACCAGGTCTTAACTGCACGATGGTTCAATAGAACAAGAGGTAAAGCAATGGGTTTTGCCTATCTCGGTATTGGTGTTGGTGGCATGCTGGTTCCGCAAATAGCAAAATGGCTGAACCTGCAATTTGGCTGGCAGCAGGCATTGATGCTTTTAGGAATATTTACGGTTATTATTTCTTTTCCAATGGTGTGGATTGTGAAAGAGAATCCGGAAAAGCAACCGGTAGAAACTATCAAAGAAGAACCAACAATCCCTCTTAATAAAATAGTCAAAGGATGGCCCTTCTATTTGTTGCTGATCGGCAGCATGTGTTCGATCGGCGCGGTAAGCGGAACGAACCAAAACCTTAAACTTTTTTTTAGTCTTGATCTGAAATATTCACAGGGTGAATCGGCCAATATTATTTCGTTAGTTCTTCTTTCAAGTATTATTGGACGTGTGCTAATGGGATGGCTGGCAGATAAGTTTCCAAAGAAATATGTGATGATCCTGATCTATACACTTGTTGCCGCATCCATACCACTTCTCTATTTTGCTTCCACACCAGGGGTCATTTATTTATTTGCTTTTATTTTCGGGATGGGTCTCGGGGGAGATTACATGATCATTCCTTTAATGGCTGCTGAACTTTTTGGAGTTCGGATAATGGGAAGGGTCATGGGACTTGTATTAACAGCAGATGGGTTAGCTGAAGCGTTTGCTCCCATGCTGGTAGCAAAGCTTCATGATATTAGTGGGAGTTATGCAAATGGATTTGCAGTGCTGATCACACTTGCTATCATTGGGATCATTGCGGTGGCAATGCTTCCGAAAAAATCAAATAGTCAGAATAACTGACATGTTCCTGCTCAAGCGAGTCCGAGTTGCTGCATCATAGCCATTTGGTCCCATATTTCCCAGCGCTTTGCTACTTTTCCGTTTGCTACCTGGTCAATAATAAGCCCTTCAATTTCTACTGCTTTGCCGGTTGCTTGCATTTCGCCAAAAGGTCCCGTGTTTGTTCCCCGGGCAGTCCATCGCGTAGCGACTTTTTCTCCGGAAGTGAATTGATCATTGATAGTAAATTGAAGGTCAGGGAAAGCAACGAGAAGTCCTGCTGCCATTTGCTTAAAGTTTTCTACTGAAAGGTCCCGTTGTGGATTACCATTGATATGAATGACACAGTCAGGCAGGAATACTTCGTCTGCTACTGAAATATTGCCACTGTTCAGGCCATCAATCCATTTCTGTTCATATTCTGAAATTACCAAAGTGGAATTTTCCTGAGCGATCATAATAGCCTCCGTTTTTAGGTGAAAGAATGTGGGGTGAAGTAAATCTAGTCAAAAGTCAGTTAGCATGAACATATTCGTATAATAATTTTCCTTTATTGGATATCGTATTCAAAGAAGATGGGAATACTTTTATTTACTGACTGATACATCACTAAAAAACTTATCTTACTTTGGCTAATATTATATTGATTTAGTATGATTCGGATTAACAACGACCTAAAAGCAGTTGATCTAAAGAACAAACTCACAAGCTTCTGGGAACTTTCTGCTAAAAAAATAAAGCTGATCGAAACGCATTATGATGAAAGCAAAGGGTCACCTGTATTTACAATAGATGGTAAGTATTCAACAAGGGGATGGACTGAATGGACACAAGGATTTCAATACGGTTCTTCCATTCTTCAATATGATGCAACTGGGGAAAAGTCTTTCTTAGAAACAGGCCGGAAAAAGACAGTAGAAAAGATGGCGCCGCATGTTAGCCATATGGGTGTGCATGATCATGGATTCAATAATATAAGCACTTATGGCAATTTGCTTCGGTTAATGAAAGAAAATAAGATCCCTTTCAACGAATGGGAAAAACATTTTTACCAATTAGCGTTGAAAATTTCTGGTGCAGTACAAGCCAGCCGGTGGACATCAATAAAAAATGGAGGATTTATTCATTCTTTCAATGGCCCGCACTCTTTGTTTGTAGACACGATCCGTTCCTGCCGTGCATTAGTGGTCAGTCATTGTCTTGGGCATTTTTTCCAGGGAGAAGGCGATGTAAAAATAGATCTGCTCGAACGTGTAATCCAACATTTGAAAGCGACAGCAAACTATTCTGTATTTTATGGTGAAGGACGTGATAGTTATGATATGTGGGGCCGCACTGCTCATGAAAGTGTATTTAATACAAAAGATGGGAACTTCCGGTGTCCAAATTCGCAGCAAGGATATTCCGGCTTTACCACTTGGACAAGAGGACTTGCCTGGGCTATGTGTGGTTTTGCTGAAGAGCTGGAATGGTTTGATACTGTCAATGAAACAACGCTGGAAAGCTTTGGAGGAACAAATAATTTACGGTCACTCCTGCAAAAAGCTGCAAAAGCTACCTGTGATTTTTATATCGAAAATTCGTGTAATGATGGAGTTCCTTATTGGGACACTGGTGCACCGGGACTTTCTAAAATGGGAGATTATTTAAATAAAGCTGCCGATCCATTTAATTCTTATGAGCCGGTTGATAGTTCAGCAGCGGCGATCGGTGCACAAGGTTTATTGCGTTTGGGAAAATATTTGCGACAGAAAGGAGATGATAAAAATGGGAACCGTTACTGGCAGGCTGGACTTTCTGTAGTGAATACTTTATTAGAGGAACCTTATTTGAGCATCAATGATTCTCACCAGGGGATGTTATTACATTCCATTTACCATCGGCCTAATGGATGGGATCATATTCCTGCGGGCAGTAAAATTCCAAATGGTGAATCAAGCATGTGGGGCGATTATCATATTCGTGAGGTTTGTCTTTATCTTCAACGTATAGTAAATAATGAAAATTATTATACATTCTTCAATTGCGTTTAATGAGTGCCAAACAGTTAACTGATCTTTCACAGTTGTGTATTCATACCATCACAACCAAACCATGGAGCATTGAAGAAGCCGCAAAAAATTATGCTGCTGAAGGCGTAAAAGGAATAACCGTTTGGAGAGATGCGCTGGTAAACCGTAATATTAAACAAACCGGTCAATTATTGCGTGATCATGGATTGAGCATCGTTTCACTTTGTCGGGGAGGATTCTTTCCTGCCAGAGAAAAAAAGAAACGAGATGAAACGATCGATGATAACCTGAAAGCTATTGAAGAAGCAGCTGAATTAGGAACACAATTAATTGTTCTCGTTTGCGGCGCTGATCCAACTCAATCACCCGAAGATTCAAGAAAACAAATACACGAAGGCATTCAGACTATTCTTCCACAGACAGCGGCTGCCGGAATAAAGCTGGCGATTGAGCCATTACATCCAATGTATGCTGACACACGTTCTGCAATTAATACATTAGCACAGGCAAATGAGTTGGCGGAAAAAATAGATTCGCCGTTTGTTGGCGTGGCGGTAGATGTATATCATCTTTGGTGGGATCCTTTTCTGGAGCAGGAAATAAAACGTTGCGGAGAGAATAAAAATCTATTTGCATTTCATATTTGCGATTGGAATGTTCCCACCATCGATATATTGCTTGACCGGGGCTTAATGGGAGATGGATGCATCCCGGTAAATAAAATACGATCATGGGTTGACGCAACAGGATTCAATGGATTTTATGAAGTAGAAATTTTTTCTAACAAATACTGGCAACAGGATCAATCACAGTTTTTGAAAAAAATAATAAAGGCGTACAAGGAAAAGTCTTAGCCAATGAAAAATAAACCACGGAGACACAATGACACGGTGATACACGGAGACTCTCTGTGTCCCTCTGTGCCTCCCCGTCTCCGTGGTTCAAAAAATAAATCTGAAGAATGAAACAGCATAATATAGGGATCATCATGAATGGTGTAACAGGTCGAATGGGAACCAACCAGCATTTGTTACGATCAATTGCTGCCATCATCAAGGAGGGTGGGGTAAAGATCGGTGAGGAAGAAACGATCATGCCTGATCCCATACTTGTTGGACGCAATGTTGAAAAACTCGAAAAACTCTGTGAATTATCAGGAGTGAAAAAAATGACCACCGATCTTGAGCAGGCATTGGGTAATAAAAGCAATATAATTTATTTCGATGCACAGGTAACCGGAATAAGAGCAGAAGCTATTAAACAAGCTGTGAAAGCAGGTAAACATATTTATTGCGAAAAGCCCGTAGCAACCGACACTAAAACTGCCATGGAACTTTATAAACTTTGCAAAGATGCAGGATTAAAGAATGGTGTGGTGCAGGATAAGCTATGGCTTCCCGGTATAGTAAAATTAAAAAAGCTGATACAAGAAGGTTTTTTTGGAAAAATCCTTTCCGTGAGAGGTGAATTCGGCTATTGGGTTTTTGAAGGTTATACAATCCCGGCCCAACGTCCTTCATGGAATTACCGGAAGGAAGATGATGGAGGAATTATTGTTGATATGCTTTGTCATTGGCGCTATGTACTCGATAATGTATTCGGTAAAGTAAAATCTGTTTCCTGTTTGGGTGCAACACATATTCCAAAAAGAGTTGATGAGCAGGGAAGTGAATATGAATGTACGGCTGACGATGCAGCGTATGCAAC
>DASVAM010000611.1:0-3878 GCA_036376375.1 Chitinophagaceae bacterium | reverse complement strand
ATTGCATTGATCAAAGCATGGTATTTCGCCGATCCGAACATTCCGGATGTTTGGAAGTATGGTCGGACGAATACCGGCATTTTTAAGTATACCAAATCCGGAAACTTCATAATCAAACGCTAACCTCATCAACTCAAGAATAAATTTCAGTTTATGAAAAAAAGTTTAATCATAGCAGCTATGGCTACCTCAATGATCATGTACCTGCTGTCATCCTGTTATAAAAATAGAGAAGATATCGAAGCTGTTCCGCGTGTATCCTTTCGCCAGGAAGTGATCCCGATCGTAACGGCGGGTGCATGTGGCTGTCATAATAATTGTACCACCGGCCAGATAAGATTTTCATGTAAGGATTCAATCTTTTATGATGCCGTTTCTTCAAGGGCTTTGTCACACTTTGGCCCCTGGGTCAATGGTGGCATTCATCCGGGTGGAGGTAATATTGATTTTAACCCCAATGAAAAAGCAATTATTAAGGCCTGGGTTGAGCAGGGCGAACCTTATGATGATGGGGCTGGTTGTACGGTTCCCACAGTTGTCACTTATACAAAAGATATAGTGCCCATTTACAACACGACATGTAAAGGAGGCGCCTGTCATGGTGGTATAGCAGTAGCGTTGGATTACAACAAAATGGTGGAGAAGCAAAGTGTATTGACAGCGATGATGAACAGTGGAGGAGCAAGTGGTCACCCCGGTGGGCCTCTCAGCCTTTCTACTTGTGTCACAAATACTTTTACCGCCTGGATAAACCAGGGGATGGTCAAGTAAGACTCAAATGAAACCTCTTCAAACTATAATATTATTAAATCAGAAGATATGAAAAAGACCTTATTGCTGTTGGGAGCATTAATCGGATGTTGGTTTATAACAATGGCACAGGACACAACCGGGGTAACCGATGATGCACCAAAACCAAAATATACACGTGCTACTTTTAATTCAACCAAGATCATCAACCTGCAAAGCACGGAGATCATAGCACAAAACGCGCTGCAATTCATGGTATCGCATCACTTTAGTTATATATGGAATAAAGGCCAGGGAGATGACAACCTTGCCCAGTTCTTTGGGATAAACTCCGGAGTTGCTCACACCTATGTATCATTTGATTATTCACCTACCACATACATGAATCTTGGAGTTGCGCTGGCAGGTCAGTCAAGATATGAAGGATGGGCAAAATTCAAAGTCCTTCGTCAACAAACTGGTCCGAAGAATATACCGGTTACTGTAGGTTGGTATTCTATGGCCAATGTTGATTTTGCGCAGGACATAGGGACAGGATCAACCTGGGACAAATGGTCCTTCCTTCACCAGGTGCTAATCGCAAGAAAGATCAATGATAAATTTTCGGCTCAGTTAATACCGTCATTGATCTACTTAAATAAGGTCCCCTACGGAATTAATAATAGTAATTTCATCTTTTCAATTGGTGGAGCGGGAAAATGGAAGATGACGCCAACACTGAACCTGACCATGGAATATACAAGGCAGCTTAATATGTATAAAAATATTATCAATGAATCTGGCGAGATCACCCACTACAGCCCGGATCTTTTATCCCTTGGCCTTGAGATCAATACGGGTGGTCACTTATTCCAGTTTTATGTGGGCAATACCGTTCACTCGTCTAATATCGATCAACTGGCAAAAAATACAGGTTATATCAAGGATGGTAACTTTGCATTTGGTTTTACAATTAACAGGACCATGGATCTTAGAAAAGACAAAGAATAAAAAATTAAACTTTCATCCTGAAAGGCCCCGATTTGTCGGGGCTTTTTTTATGCGGACAATAAATATCATCAATGGACTTAACAGTAGTAATTTCATATTTGTAAGGGGCGGTGCAGAAAAATGGATGGCTTAGTCCAAAAATAGAGTTCAAAAACTGAATAGAGTTGTGACATAAAAATTTCCGGCAATCCTCTGAAAGGGAATTATTAATTTGCCTGAGACTCCTCCACCTGTAAAGACATTCGAGATGTTGTATTATTATTACAGGTTATTGTGGCGGTTGTTGATTATTAGTTTAATCACCGCTAATGCTTTCGCGCAGGCACATGATAGCCTTCCTGGTTCCTACTCAAAAAAAAATGAAAATATTTTTTCAATCGGTTCCGGAATTCAGCATGGATTTATTTTCGCCCATTCGAGGGCCGTACAGAATACAAAAGGTGCAAACCCCACCGGTATCGAGCTCAGTTTTGGCTGGCAAAGAAATGATACCGAAAGTTGGAATTTATGTAATTGCTTTCCCAAAAAGGGACTGCTGCTATTTTATTATGATTATGATGTCAGGATATTAGGAAGAAGCGTTGGTGCCGCTTATTTTTTAGAACCGGTTTATAAACTGGGAAACAAAACTTTTTTTTCTTTCCGGGGTGTTGCAGGTCTTGCCTATCTCACAAATCCATTTGACTCAATTCACAACTTTACAAATCAATCTTATAGTTCCGCGATTGGAGGTTATTTATTGGTAGGATTAGGATTTTCGTTTTTGATAAATACACAATGGTGGTTGAACACAACAATTAATTACCAGCATATATCCAATGGAGGGTTGCGTCAACCTAACAAAGGGATCAACTGGCCGACGGCAGGTATCTCCCTTATCTATCAGAAGAACCCAAGGCCTTATTATAAAGTTCCCCGCAGTAAAGAGAAATTTTGGAAAGATCATTCCCTTCGGTGGGATATTGGAGTTTTTGGTATTGCTAAAAGAGGAACTGATGAAAACGGGAACAGCCATCGGATGCCATTGATTGGTGGCACCCTTCAGGCAGGAAAGCAAGTTGGCAGGATCAATATGCTGACATTGGGTGCAGAGCTCTATGGAGATAAATCACTCAGCATGCAGTTAAAGCGTGATTCGATAGATGCCAGCGCTTTGAGAGCAGGGTTATTGATCGGGCATGAATTTTTGCTGGGTAAATTTAGTTTTAGTCAGCGCCTTGGTGTATATATTTTTAATCAAACCCCCTATTATGATCCTGTCTATCATCGTTGGGGCATCCATTATTTTATGAATAAGCACCTGGGTATAGGAATGCAATTAAAAGCTCACAGGCATGTGGCCGATTTTGTTGATATTCGAATTACTTACTCCTGGCAGAAATCCAAATAAAGGTTTGATGATCTTATATAGTATCCGCAAAAGCAGATGAGAGGAAAATACCCCGATCTTTGATCATCAACGTTGACTGATGAAAACCTATTTTCATTTACGGATCCTTCTTTGCTTAGTTGTAATACTACTGTTTAATTGCAATACACCAAAACCAATTAATTCTGTTACACGCTGGCAGCAGTTGTTTAATGGCACTGATATTAACGATTGGGTAGTCAAGATCCATCATCATGAAGCGGGGGAAAATTTTGGTAATACTTTTCGGGTGGAAAATGGAATTATCAAAGTTCGTTATGATCAATATGGTGAGTTCAACGATCAGTTCGGTCATCTTTATTACAAAACTCCATTCTCCTGGTTCCATTTAAAATTGCAATACCGGTTTGTAGGACAGTGGGTGAAGTCGGCACCTTCTTATACGTTGCTAAATAGCGGTGTGATGTTTCATTCACAGGATCCACATACAATGCCTAAAGAACAGGACTGGCCAATTTCAGTTGAAATGCAATTTCTTGCTGGATTGGGCGATGGAAAACCCAGACCAACCGGAAATATGTGTTCGCCAGGAACCGAGGTTATGCAAAAAGGACAAATAGTGCCATCGCATTGTATCAACTCCAGCTCAAAAACATATGAAGGAGAACAATGGGTCAATGCTGAATTGATCGTCTTAGCGGATTCTCTCATCACCCATATTATCAATGGTGATACTGTTCTGCAATATTCAAAACCCCGGATCGGGGGT
>DASVAM010000039.1:0-10890 GCA_036376375.1 Chitinophagaceae bacterium | reverse complement strand
AAAAATTTTTCAAGAGGAGGGTAGCCAGAACAGTAGAAATAAGACATACCAATTTTGGCGCCAGGATAATCATCCGGTAGAGTTATACAGCCCGAGATTTGTTTTCCAGAAAATAAATTATATCCATTATAACCCGGTTTTCGCAGGACTTGTCGAAAGGCCAGAACATTATTTGTACAGCAGCGCAAGAGATTATCATGCAACAAAAAAATGCGGACTGCTGGATTTGGAGTTCCTATAATGGTAACCAGATGATACGGTCGTTAGACATAAACTAACACCAACGAGGGCAAGCTTTATTGCATAAATCAACAAAGTAATTAAGCCCGCCCGGCTGACGCCCGTCCGAACGGATTCATCCGGGCGGGCCAGTCGGACGGGCATTTCAACTTTAGTTCTTTGCTGAACAAGTAGAGTCATCAAATAAATTAGGGCTGCGTGTTAACAAGTCTCCCGTATGAGATCTGGAGTGACAAGTTTTAGCTATTACACATTATGGAAATTTCCTGAAAACAGAGTATCTCAGTGAAATTTCAAGAAATACAAACAAGAATCCAATAACCAGGAAAGGCAAAAATTGTTCTTCAACCCTTGTGGTTATGCTCGTTTGAATAGATGATTTTTCAAGGCGGCTGATATTTTCAAATGCCTCTTTAAGATCTTCACCATTACCTGCGTGACTGTATTGTCCTCCTGTTCTTTCAGCCATTCTCAGTAATAATTGTTCGTCAAATCCAAAATTTCGTTCCCGGGATGGAGTGCGCCGTGTTACATTAATTTTGTTGTTTGACCCGATCCCAATTGAATATATTTTTATGTTGAACACCTTTGCAAGCTCAATTGCAGTTTCCGGAGAAATGGCTCCAGACGAATTAACTCCATCTGACAAAAAAATAATGATTTTAGTTTTACTCTTACTGTCTTTCAATCTGTTTATAGATGTTGCAATACCCGTTCCTATAACTGTTGCGGCTCCGGTTAAATCTGTCGTTGTAATATTATTGATTTGCCCGATTAAGGCATTGTTATCGGTAGTCAGGGGACACATAGTAAGACCATTGTTGCCAAAAATTACTATCCCGATTCTGTCACCTTGCCTTTCACGAACAAAATTTTTTGCTACTTCTTTTGAAGCTTCAAGCCGGTTTGGCAATAGATCTGTATGATACATACTCCCGCTTACATCAAGACAAAGCATGATGTCAATTCCCTGCCCTTGAAAAACCTGATTTGAAAATTTAAGCTGAGGCCGGGCTAATGCAATTATTAAAAATGACAAGCCGAAACAACGAAGCATAAATGGAATATGGAAAAAAAGGGATTTGATCCCTTTCGGTTTAGGAAGAAATTTAGTGGTACTGATCAATATGGACGGCTTTTGTTTGTTGCTTTTTAATACGTACCAAATAATAAGCAGAGGAATCACTGTCAGTCCATACAGTATCCAGGGGTAAGCAAACTCGATATTTTTTAACCAGCTTTCCAATTCAGTTTCAATTTTTATCAGGACGTTCTGTCTTTAACCTATGCAGTGCTTTAACAAAATTCCTGGCAGTTGAGATCTCCTCATTCTGCTTTTCAGCAATATCTCTGTCAGCAAACCTGACCGAATCAGCCTTTTTTACAAGCGCATAAAATGGTGCTTTATTTTCTTTATCCAATTCCAGCCCTTCCAGTATGCCCACCCACTCTTCCGTAGTACAGTACAATACGTTTATGTCGAATTCTATAGAAAAATACTGACGACATAGCTGATATAGCTGATGATAATATTCTTTAACTGCATCTTTATCCAAAATTTGCTTTTTTTCAAGGAGCGCTAATTGCTCCAGGATCCAATCAATGGAATTCAGCATTTCCTTTTTTGCTGACGTTTTGCTATTTATTTTTCTTCTTTTTAAAACGACCCATACTACAATTACCAGGACAATAACAGCAATTAAGGCAATTACTGAAGTTGTTTTTGTTTGTGAACGAGCAGACTCTTCACGGGTTTGCATGATATTTTTTATATCATGGTAATTTTTAAGTCGTGAAATATCTGCAGGGAATACTTTTATTTTAATGGATGGTGTAGGTAAGCTAACTGGATTACGGGGTGATCTTTTGCTGAATAAGACGTTAAATGCCGGTATATCCCAGAATCCTTCGTCAAAGGAAGTCAGGATATATGTTTGCTCATAATGATTTACTCCATTTTTAATGACGGTGTCAATTTTACCTCTTTCAATCACCTCAAAATGATTAAATGAATCCGGAATTTGAGGCCACTGTACAATTGGTTGTTTTTTTACATCTATATTATCTGCTGTTACTACTAATTTAATCTGCTCCCCGATCAGGATGGAGTTACGGTCAACCGATGCGTTAATGTTTTGAGCCTGGAGGAAGGAAAAGAGTTGACATGTCTCAACAAGGAGAAATAATATAGAAAAATTTATTGCTCTCACCGTACTCTTTGAAGAAATAGTTTCTGTAATTCTGTTATATAATTTTTTCCTGTCTCAAGCGATAATAATTCTGCACCAGCTTTTTTAAATGCCGCAGCCGCATAAGCTGAAAACTGTTGGAATTGCGCGGTATATTGGCTGCGAATAGATTTATCCCGGGTATTTAGTAACATGGTTAAACCCGTTTCAATATCTTTTACGTGAAGCCACCCCGCATCAGGTAGTTCCTGGTCAACTTTATCATAAACTCTAAGTCCTATTACATCATGTTTTCTGGACAGAATACGTAGCGCATTTTCATACCCGTCAAATGCAAAGTCACTTACTATAAAAACAATGCTCTTATGACGGGTTATATGATTTAAAAAATCAATCGGCTTAACTAAATCTGTTTTTGATGATGCAGCGTTGGCCGAAAATATTGCCTTAATTATATATTCCGTATGATCCGGGTTCTTCCCGGGTGGCAGGTATTTATCTGTTTTGTCACTGAATAATATCAGTCCGATTCTATCATTATTGAGGATGGAGGAATAACAAAGATCAGCACAAATCCGGGTTATCATCTCCCGTTTACCCTGGGATGTGCCAAAAAGGGTGCTTGGGCTTATATCAACCAGGAGATAGATAGAAAGCTCTCTTTCTTCTTCAAACAGTTTAGTAAAATAGTGTCCCATTCGTGCTGTTACATTCCAGTCTATGAATCTCACATCATCTCCCGGTGCGTATTCTCTCACTTCTTTAAATCGTAAACCTGTTCCCTTAAAAGCACTTCTATACCCACCTGCAAATACATGGTTTGCCAACCACTTGCTTTTTATTTCTATTCTTCTTACTTGCCTTAATATTTCTTCAACTGACATCAAGGTGTTTTCACTTTTTTTTGAAGTAGTTCATCAATGATATCTTCAGAGGTTACTCGATCGGCCTGGGCTTCATAGGTGAGACCTATGCGATGTCGTAATACATCTTTACAAATTTCTTTAATATCGTCAGGTATCACATAGTCTCTTCCATCCATAAAAGCATTTGCTTTTGCAGCCATTGCAAGATAAATGCTTGCCCGTGGTGATGCCCCATAACTGATCTTGTTCTTAAAGTCGCCAAGCCCGTTCTTTTCGGGATAACGAGTTGCAAAAACGATCCTGATGATATATTGCTCGATCTTTTCATCAACGACTACTTGTCTCACTAATTTTCTTGCTGCCCGTATCTCTTCTCCTGTCGTTACGGTCCGGATTTGTTCCAAAGGCTCTGCTTTAACCTGGTTACGGATTATCAATTGTTCCTCCATTTCGTTAGGATAATCTATTTTAATTTTTAACATGAATCTGTCTAACTCAGCTTCAGGCAGGGGATAGGTGCCTTCTTGTTCAATTGGGTTTTGAGTGGCCAGAACAAGAAAAGGTTCATCAAGCAAAAAAGTTTGCTCTCCAATAGTAACCTGTCTTTCCTGCATCGCTTCCAGCAATGCACTTTGCACTTTAGCGGGAGCCCGGTTGATCTCATCGGCCAGGATAAAATTGGCAAAGATCGGTCCTTTGCGAACGTCGAATTTATTAAGTTCCTGGTTATAAATTTTTGTACCCGTTACATCTGCGGGCAAAAGATCAGGCGTAAACTGAATTCTGCTAAATCGGAGATCAAGGCATTTTGCCAGGCTTTTGATAGAAAGTGTTTTAGCAAGTCCCGGCACACCTTCAAGCAGCATGTGTCCATTGCTCATTAATCCAATCAGGAGACGGTTTATCATGTGGTGCTGGCCAATGATCACTTTACCCAACTCCTTTCTGACGTCTTGAATAAAACTTGGTGTTTGCATAATCAACGCTATGGATAACCTGGTTTAATTAGTAAAAAAATTTTCTACGGATTCATCAGGAAATAATAATGCCATTATTGTTTAAATTCCGTTTTTTTTAAATAATTACCCAATTTTAGTACAATTATTGAAGTTTTAGTACAGTTATTGAAGTGGCTAAGACAAGATCCAAAAATTTTCAGATAAAAAGCCGGTTACAATAGTTGCAAAAATTTAATGTATTAATACAGACTGATGTTTTCTTTCCAACATATTGAATATCTCAACTTTCTGTTTTTGCTTTTGGTCCCTGTGTCATTGCTTACTTATGCATTTTTCTGGAGAAGAAAGATTCAAACTAAATTGGGAAACTCTTTATTGATTGCCCAATTTATTAGATCATTTTCACTACCATTATTTTTCATCAAACCTTTATTAATACTAATAGCGCTGGCTCTTTTAATAATCTCAGCTACAAATCCCCGAAAAATCATACCGGCGGAATCTAAAAACACAGACATCGATCTAATGTTTGCATTGGATGTCAGTAATAGTATGTTGAGTGCTGATATAAACCCAACAAGACTATCGGCAGCTAAAGAGTTAATTAAAAACCTGGTCCAAACTTTAGACGTTAACCGGGTCGGTTTAATTGTTTTTGCAGATAAAGCTTTATTGCAGTTACCTATGACAAATGATACAAAAGCAGCTGAAATGTACATAAACGAGGTTAGCACTGATGCTATTCCTCAACAAGGAACATCGATCGGGGACGCTTTAGCACTATGTGACAAATCATTAAGCCTCAATGAAAACAAATCCAAGACCGTTATATTAATTTCTGATGGTGAAGCTCATGATAATACAGCCATCAGTATGGCTAAGCGATTACGTGAAAATGGAATAGTCATATATTGTATAGGGGCGGGTACTCCGCAAGGTTCTATTTTTAAAGAAGCTGGCTCAACTCAATATATGACCGATGAAAATGGAAAACCAGTTATTTCCAGGTTAAATGAGTCTCTCTTAAAGAATATCGCATCCATTACCGGAGGAAATTTTTTTCTACTGAATGATAAAAAGGATATTATATCGGCGCTGAAAAAAGAGTTTAGCAATTTTGAAAAGAAACATCCTGGTAGCGGCCAGGCAAAACGTTACGATTCATATTATCATCTGTTTCTTTTCCCGGCGATCCTTTTGCTGATAATAGAAATAATGATCCCCGAAAAAAAAAGAGCGGAATGAAAATGCTCCTTACTATATGTCTTATATTTTTTATTTCAACATCTTCAGCACAGGATGCAAATAAAATTTTAAGTGATGCAGATAAGCAATATCAGAAATCTGAATACTTAAATGCAAGTAAGTTATATGAAGAAGCATTAAAAAAATCCCCAATGGATTTAACTGCTCAATACAATCTTGGCATTGCCAAATTCAGGCTCAATGAAATTGAAGCAGCGACGGAAGCATTTAACAAGGCGCTTGGTCTTTCAAAAGATAAATCAATGTCTGCAAAAATATATTATAATTTAGGTGTGGCTTTTCTTAAATCAGCAAATTACCCGGAAGCGATAACTGCTTTCAGAAATGCTTTGAAACTGAATTCAGAAGACAGGGATTGCAGAGAAAATCTTCAATTTGCAATAAATCAGAATAAGAAACAGCCTAACCAAAAGCAACAGAATTCAGGAGTGAGCCAGAAGGAATCAAAACAACAACAAAAATCAGAACAGAAACTAAGCAAGCAAGCCGCCGAAAAAATTCTTCAATCGGCACAACAGGAAGAATCCAGAGTAAGAGATAGTTTGCGATCAAAAAAATCCAATCGACAAAATAAAGCTGCCAAAAATTGGTAGTCAACTGCGGATCCGAACCTGTTGTACGTAATGTTCTCCGTTGTCCGTAGTCCCGCCTGTGGCGGGATAAATGATCCCTCTTTTCTTCAAACCAATAAAGAATATAAAAATAATAGGATTGTTATGCTCAATAGCATTCCCTCGGTTGTCCGTAGTGTTCCTTCGCTCTGGTTCGTGTTCTATATTTCACCAAATAGTTTTCAAAGTTTATAATAAAAAGATCAGGCAGCAATTTTCTGATAAGGTTTATTGGTTTTAATAACGGCTGCCAGTCCTAAAGTCATTTCTAATGGTGTTCAGTACAGGCATTTTTGGCTTTCCTTCTTCAAACACATTTTAAAGTCTGGAAAGAAAGACCAATGCAGGAAGACAGTCATGCCTCATATATCATGGATGTAACCGGGTCAAATGCTCATCAAGCTATAATTATCACTGAAAAATCAAGCTTGTCATTTGTTTCGTTTTCAGAGAATTACGTCTGCTGTAAAGACATGTTTATTAGACGTAATTGATATTTCTGAACCGACGTCTTCATCTTATATCGTAAAATTCAGCATCGAGCGAAACAAGATTTTATTGATAAAAAAGTTGAAGTGTAACCGTTGTTCGTAGTTTTTAATTGGTAAAAATTTTATAATCTCATAAGTTTGCTGCATAGTTTTGACATCAATTAATTTTCCTGAGTGTTCAATATCCAACATGAACGGCCTTAGTAAGATTGATGAATCAAAAAATAACCTTATCATTATTCCTGGTTTGTTGCGCACTATCTATTAGCAAACTTACTTCCGCAATCACATATGTTGATTATGGATCGTCTGACAATTATGCTCTTAATGCAGGTGATAGTCTTTTCATAGCGACGGGAACGTATATCGGGGCCATCACTGATTTCCCGATTGGCGCCAAGATCACGGTTTCTGATCTTGCTATTTTTAATCCCTCAGCATTTCCAAATAATTCCGGCGGAACGCTGACTGTTTACGGTAGATTTTTGTTCAATGATGATTTTGTTACAAGCGATCAGTTCACTTTCCTGAATTATGGAATTGTAACAATTGATTCTACCGTTCAGATAAATAATGACGGCCAGGTTTGGACTAATTATTTCGGAGCCACTATGCATTTTCGTAATAGGGTGAACATGAGTAGTGGACTCGGAACAAATACGATTAATAACTATGGTACCATGATCTGTGATTCAACTTTTGTAATGAGTGCCACCACATTATTTTATAATTATAAGAATTTTACGGTAGGCGATAGTCTTTGGATCAACGGTGGAGAAGTAAATAACAAAGGATTTTTTGAAACGATAGGATACCTAAACATAAATGCAAATTCGGCTAAGATCAATAATCATTGCCGTATGGTATCATCCGGAGGGATACGGAATAATTCAAATTTTTTTAATAATTATAGTTATATATGGGCAAGGAATGATCGTGGACTGGGTGATATGTGGAACTATGGTAAAATTTACAACATTGTAATTGGTTGGTCAACTCCAATGATACATAGCAGAGATTTTACCACGCAGGGAAATGCGCTGCTAACAGGGAAGGCATGGTTATATTTTTATGGAACGACAACCCAGTCCGGAAGTGCGGTATCGGGGGTAAACGGAGTTACGACGGACACTTTAAAGATGTATGATGTGACAAGGGCCAATGCGTCCACAGTTTATGATGTGCAGGGAGGAACGGTATATCCAAATTTCATATACAATGCGTGGGGCGTTCCGGATTCAACCAGGGTCTATGCACTGGGTTGTTCTGTAGAAATTCTTTTGGAAGTACCGTTGGCTCTGGATTGGATCAATTTTAATGTGCTCCTTGATGGTGATTACCCTTTGTTGAAATGGTCGGCAATATTTAATACAGAAACCAGGTTTGACATAGAAAGGAGCTACGATGGTGTTCGCTTTTATTCTATAAAACAAGTTGCTACGAATATTGGTCAATCAGAATACAGTTTTTATGATACGCAGGCAGATATGGGATCTCATTACATTTTGTATCGGATCAGGTCGGTTGAAGCTGACGGGTCTGAAAAATATACACGAGTCAGAAGAATAGATTTGAATAACGATCAGTCTAACAATAACTCCATTTATCCAACTCCTAATCCATTTACTGGTACTTTATCTTTTGTTTACCAATCGGCAGAGAATAGGACGATGACCTTGCAAATTTATAATGTCGCCGGGCAATTGGAATTGAAGAGATCAATTGCAGTCAATACCGGGGTTAATAAAATCAATATTAATGAGACCGCGAATTTGCCCAGGGGTATATATATAATTCAAGTACGCAGCGGTAAAACAATCACATCAAGTGCGAAAGTGATCAAACTATAGAGATCGCACGGTCACCGTTATGCGTAGTCCCGCCTATGGCAGGTGTTCCTTCGTTTTTTAACCAATAAAGAATATAAAAAAATAGAATCCCCGCCTGCCACCTGTCGCCTGCCTGTCGGCAGACAGGGCAGACAGGGCAGGCAGACGCCAACAAATAAATACGTTAAAGCGGACCACCAGATCGCCAGAAAAGGATACCATTATTATACAATAGTTATATAGATTTCGTTATACAATTGGATAAATCCTTTCTTATGAAAAAAACCTCTCTTTTGTTCATAATAACCCTGCTTTCAGGTGTATATGAAATTTATGGACAAACCATAGGAAATTTCAGTTCAGTGGCTCCCGGCGCACAGCAACAAACATTGGTCCTTCCTTCTACACATACTTTTCAACGGATCATAAGATCAGGTGATGCACTTTCACTGGGCGGCACACTGGGTACTAATCTTGATTTTACCGGATATGTACCTATTAGTGGCAGCAGTACCAACGGGTACCTGTCTATCAGTTCTGAATCTACACCGGCACAAGTAGCCGTTCTGCAAGTTTCTTTTAATAGCGGTACTGAACTATGGACCGTTAATTCAGGTGGTAAAGTAAACTTCAATACAAACGATATCGGCAATGTTTCCCGTTTTTGTTCGGGAACTGTCACACCTAATAATACCATTATTGTAAGTGAGGAAGATGTGACAGCCGGCAATGGAAATGCAGGCGTGGATAGTTACACCGACCTGGGATGGTTAATTGAAATTGATCCCGCTACCAGGGCTGTAATTAACCAGCCGGGTGATAACCCTGTAGCAGATAAACTTTGGGCTATTGGAAGAGCGAATCATGAAAATGCCGCCATAAAAAACGATAACCAGGTATTATATACAGGGACCGACGATGCTACCTATGGCTATGTACATAAGTTTGTTCCTGATGTACCCGGAGTTTTTAGCAGCGGTGTTCTGTATGTTTTACAAACGACTGGTTCATTAGGCGCGGGCACATGGGTAGCAGTTGCTAACTCGACGGTTACAGACAGGAATAACTGCCGCTCACTTTCGCAGGCAGCAGGGGGATATAATTTTAACGGTGTTGAAGATGTAGAGATCGGGCCCGATGGTAAAATTTATTTTGCTGCAAAAGGCGAAGGAAAAATTTACAGGTTTACAGATAATGGAACGGTAGGTACCGGAACCGATGTAACCGGGCTGGAAGTATTTGCAGGAAATAGCAGCTACCCAACCCTTACCAGTTATGATGTGGATGGAGCAGGTCCTTTGGGCACAGCATCGTGGGGTTTAGGAAATGACAATCTTTGTTTTGATGGGGAAGGCAATCTTTGGGTTTTACAGGATGGCGGCAACAATCATATTTGGGTGATAGGTCCTTCTCACACACAAGCATCTCCGCAGGTAAGATTGTTTGCAAAAACACCTGCTGGCTCTGAACCGACGGGCATCACATTTTCTCCCGATTATAATTTTTTGTTTCTATCCTTTCAACATCCAGGCGGTTCCAACAGCACTGTGCAGACAGATGCCGCTGCCACATCCGTTATATTTAACACTCATACAACAGTCGTCATAGCAAGAACTGAAAATCTTGGATCACCTGTGAGCTTACCGGTTACTTTCCTGCGCTTTGAAGCAAGACAGGAGAAAACCAGCGTGATTTTAAACTGGCAGGTAACCCAGATCAGTAACCATTCATATTTTATTGTTGAAAGGTCAACTGACGGATCAAATTTTTCAGAGATCGGGCGGAATACTGATTATATCAACGGACTCAGCGAAATCACTCTCACCTATACTGACAACACTGTTCCGCAAGGCGATCAAATTATTTTTTACCGGGTAAAGCAATGTGACCAGGACGGACGGTGTCGTTATTCACCTGTACGTTCTGTTAAGTGGGAGGGTAAAGACCAGGTCATTTCATTATTTCCGATACCGGTAAATGAAAAACTGAGTATAAATTATAAACCAAAAAATGACGGACCTGTTTTAATAACTGTCAGCGATATCACTGGTAAAAAAGTTTTTACACAAACTCAGCGCTTGTATAGCGGCAATCAAATTCTTGAAATACCTACCGCCAAACTTTTACCCGGAACTTATTTCTTAACTATTACTGATCATAACAATGAATTTATGGCGGCGAAGTTTATCAAGAAATAAGAAATACCCTTGTTGTCTTTAGTCCCGCCTATGGCGGGATAAATGTTCCTTCTTTTCTCAAACCAATAAAGAGTATAAAAATAATAGCATAGTTGTGCCCGCCTGACCGCCCGCCCGGATGAACTCCGTTCGGACGGGGACGGGCAGGCTTGGTTTGTGGCAAAAGCTGACTACAACGTTTACAGATAAATAAAACAAAAGCAGCTCCTTTCGTCTTAATTTACTTTGTAAATTGTTATTC
>DASVAM010000607.1:0-4351 GCA_036376375.1 Chitinophagaceae bacterium | reverse complement strand
AAATAGTAACCATGAATATAGTTGCTAATACAGGTTTGATACGCATAGACAGGTTTGTTAGTTTGAATCCGCCCGGCCCGGACGGGTGAGTGACCGAAAGTTAGGTTAATTAAGAAACGGGTAGAAAAAATTTATCCCCTTATTCTTCTTTCCTGAAAGGGAAAACAGAAATTAATATTGCATGAAAAGCTAAGGAGGGATGTCCCTTGTTGGGCGGGACTGGTCAGCGCAATCCATAAAGGTTGAAAAGGATTTGGATGGAAAGATAACAGTAAGAAAAATCTGTTTGCAAATTTTGGTAGATAAATAAATGTTAAGTTGCTTCTCGATGCCACGGTTAAAAAACCGTGGCACCGAGAAAGCGTAGATCACAAAATATTACTATGGAATTTTTCAAAAACGAGTTATATCATATTTATAACCGCGGTAATAATCGGCGAAAGATTTTCTTCAAGCCTGATAATTATATTTTCTTTTTGAAAAAAGTAAGACGTTATATCCTACCTTACTGTAATATTCTTTCTTATTCATGTATGCCTAATCATTTTCATTTCCTCATTTATTCAGACGAAAGAACAATCGCCACCATAATGATTCGCGAACAGTGCAAAAATGTGCTTTCAGAAGGAATTAGGGTTTTGCTTAGTTCTTATACCCAGGCCATCAATAAACAGAATCGAACGACAGGATCGCTATTTCAACAAAACACCAAAGCACAGCCGATAATAAAAGGAAGCAGGAATTATGATATAACCGTATTTCATTACATTCATCAGAATGCTTACAGAGCTAATCTGGTGAAGAGAATGGAAGATTGGGAATACTCATCTTTTCCTGATTATTGCGGTAAGCGAAACGGAACATTGTGCAACAAAGAGCTTGCAATAAATTTGCTTGGGTTAGATATGAAAACATTTTATGAAGATTCGTATCGACAAATTGGAATTGACAATATAGATAGTATCAGCTGAGAAAACCCGTGCCACGGCTCTTGTCCTCCGGGCCGCGGCACGGATAAGCTACAACAAACGACAATGAAACTTCGCATCACCAAAAAAAATATCATTCGATTTTTCAAACGAGTGGCCATTTCAGCCATAGTGTTATTCATCCTGTTCCTTTTTCTAAACTTGTTTTTTCCTTTAAAGGATAAGGTAGAGTATTCAACGCTCATAGCCGACAAGAACGATGAAGTTATAAATGCATACCTGACCAGGGATGAGAAATGGCGCATGAAAACAGAGCTGAATGAGATCTCTCAGCTGCTTCGGAAAACGATCATTGCGAAAGAAGATAAATACTTTTATTATCACCCCGGGGTAAATCCAATTGCTGTGGTCCGTGCGGGTTTCAAGAATATTTTCAGAATGAAAAGGACCAGTGGCGCCAGCACGATCACCATGCAGGTGGCAAGAGCATTGGAACCCCGAAAGAGAAATATTCCAAGCAAGCTGATAGAAATGTTCAGGGCCTTTCAATTAGAATGGAAGTACACTAAGGATGAAATTCTCCAGCTGTATTTGAACCTGGTGCCTTATGGGGGAAATCTTGAAGGCGTAAAATCTGCGTCGCTTTTATATTTTTCAAAAAACCCGGATCATCTTTCTTTGGCGGAGATCACCGCTCTAAGCATTATACCCAACCGGCCTTCTTCGCTTATCATTGGAAAAAACAATGACCTGATCGTTCAGGAAAGAAATCGCTGGTTAAGAAAATTTGCCGGTGATAAAGTGTTTACAGAAAAAGAAATTGAAGATGCATTGGCCGAACCATTGACCGCAACGAGGAACACTGTTCCGCATTTTGCAAAACACCTTTCCAATAAACTGTATAAAAAAGGCGGCCATTATTATAAAACACATCTTGACCTGAACACTCAACTAAAAACAGAAAAGATCGTAGAGGATTATATCAGGGCACAACGATTGCATAATATAAATAATGGCGCGGTGGTGATCATCGATAATAAAACCCATCAGGTGATCACCTATGTTGGCTCGGCAAATTTTAATGACACGATCGATGCAGGCCAAGTGAATGGTGCTGCTGCTGTAAGACAACCAGGCAGCACATTGAAACCGCTTTTATACGCCCTGTGTATGGATGACGGATTGATGACACCTAAAATGGTGATGAATGATGTTGCAGTGAACTATAATGGCTATGCACCCGAAAACTATGACCAGAAATATAATGGCTATGTAACAGCGGAATATGCGTTAGAGCATTCATTGAATATTCCTGCCGTAAAAAGCCTGCGTATCCTGGGAAAAGATAAATTGGTACAAAAGCTTTCTGCCTGTGATTTCAAACAAATACAAAAGGACAGGAACAAGCTTGGGTTGTCAATGATACTCGGTGGTTGTGGCACAACACTCGAAGAACTCACCGGCTTATTTTCTGCATTTGCAAATCAGGGTGATTATATCTCTCCTTCTTATTTTGACAAAGACGCATCCAATAAAAAAGTGAACGCAGTAAGCGCGGAAGCTGCCTTTATGATCAATGATATTTTATCAAAGGTCAATCGACCCGATTTTCCATTGAACTGGCAGGCAACAGAACGGATGCCTAAGATCGCGTGGAAGACGGGCACAAGTTATGGACGACGGGATGCGTGGAGCATAGGCTATAATAAGAACTATACCGTGGGTGTTTGGGTGGGAAATTTTTCAGGGGTGGGTGTTCCTGATCTGAGTGGTTCCAATACGGCGACGCCTTTATTATTTAAGATCTTTAATACGATCGATTATGACAGCGATGAGGAATGGTTTACCCCACCCAAAGATTGTGATACAAGAATGGTTTGTCCCGAAACAGGATTGTTACCGGCCGATCATTGTCAAAATTCAGTGATGGATTATTATATCCCGCTAATTTCTTCCACTTCGAAATGCAATAATATACAGGAAGTACCTGTATCTGCTGATGAAAAGAATTCTTATTGTAAAAATTGCGCACCGCAAGCTGGCTATAAAAAGAAAATTTACAAAGTAGTAGAACCCGAAATGCAGGCATGGTTTGAAGAAAATAAAATCGCTTATCAAAAGATACCGCCACATAATCCGGATTGCGTAACAATATTCAAAGGCAGCGCGCCAACGATCACGTCCCCCACCAATGGCTCAGAATATTTGATAAATAAAAAAAGTAAAGAGCCGTTGCAGCTTACCTGTAAAGCCGGCACCGATGTAAACAAAGTGTATTGGTATATCAATAATAAATTTTACAAAGCTTCCGTACCGGGAGAAAAACAATTCTTCGTGCCTGATGAAGGGCCCGTAAAAATTTCCTGCACCGATGATAAAGGAAGGAACAGGGACATTAAGATATTAGTGAGGTATGTGAATTTGTGAGACGTGAGACGTGAAAGGTGAAACGGGAGACGTGAAAGAATGCAACCATTCATCACCTTTGACGTTTGACGTTTCACGTTTGACGTAAAATTCATCTCGGATGTAAAACTCCCAGGATCGGTTCGGCATAAAATCTTCCGCCGGGATAGGCAGCTGTATAATCCAGATTCAACCAGATCTTTCCATCGGGATCAGTATGATAATGCAAGCTCTGTCCTTTACTTTCTATTGGGAAAAGGACATTCTTGATCAGGTGCTCAACTTTGGGGAGATCGAATTTATCACCAATAAGAATCTCCGGATATAAGTGGCCGGTTGTTGCAATAAATCTTGGAGTTCCTCCAATTGATTTAATTGCTGCCACCATCATGATGGAATGATCATCACAATCACCGGCAAGAAATTTTACCGATTCACTTGCTTTAGCAAAATACTCCTGGCCCACAGGATCATTGACATAATTCCAGTTGCGGTTTATCTTTTTAAACACAGCAAAGCATTGAATGATGTCGCGGTACCTTTCATGAAGATTCTGCTCTTTTTTGAAATTTGCGTTGGCGGCCCTGATCGCGAATCCTCTTACCTCAGCATTTTTATCAGTTGTCGCCGCCAGGATATCAGATTTGTAATAAAATTTTGAATCATCGAGCCGCATTATGTTTTCGTTGGCCGATTTGGGTTTCATTTCGGAGAACATTGCCTTATAATCGGTAGCAAGATTCTGAAACCCGTAAGTATCGGTGAACGTACCATACAATAACAGGATCAATGAACCAACGAAAATGAAATTGATAATTGGTCGAAACATACTTAGCAATAATAAAACAAACACAACCACCAAAATAAACAGCAGTATCCTGTCAGAATAAATTGGCCAGTTATAATCCGGTAATTGCTGATGCAGTAAAATAAAGATCGGGAATGCGATGAATAGACTCAGGAAACCGACAAGTAAATAGCTAACCGAAGTTAGTGCTGATTGTTTAGAGGACTGT
>DASVAM010000037.1:0-7257 GCA_036376375.1 Chitinophagaceae bacterium | reverse complement strand
CACATCACGTATATATAACTGCACCACTTCCTCTCCATCATACTTTCCGTTATTTGTAACGGTAATCGAAGCAGTGATCGTTTCATTTCCTTTTGGAACAGTTTTGCTGACAGACAGATCACTATAGGAGAATGAAGTATAACTTAAACCATAGCCAAAAGGAAACAACGGGGTATTCGGTACATCCAGGTAATTCGATTGAAACTTTGGTGAATTAGGCGCGGATGGCCTTCCTGTGTTTTTATGATTATAGTAGATCGGAACCTGTCCGAGGTTCCTTGGAAATGTTGCTGATAATTTTCCGGAAGGATTATAACTTCCAAACAATACGTCAGCGATCGCATTGCCGGCTTCAATGCCCGCATGCCAGGTGACGATCAGGGACGTCGCAAATTCATTTTCTTCAGTCAATGCAAGCGGACGGCCAGTCATTACCACCACTATTAGCGGCTTTCCTGTTTTTGATAATGCTCTTACCAGGAATCTTTGACTTTCAGGTATTCTGATATCCGTGCGGCTTGCCGCTTCGCCACTCATTTCAGATGCTTCACCAACCACGGCTACGATTACATCAGACCTGTTGGCAACATTTAATGCTTCGGTCAGCATTTCCTCGGTACTGCGCTTATCAATATCGATCCTTGTACCGAATACATTAACTTTTTTTGCAAACAAAGTATCATCAGAAATATTGGCGCCTTTTGCATAAAGAATTTCAACTCCGGCACCACCAACATTTTTCATCCCCTCTAAAACAGGTATTGACATTTGAGGGTCACCGGATACCGCCCATGTGCCCAGCATATTGCTTTTATCATTGGCTAAGGGGCCGATCAAGCCGATCGTTCCTGATTTTCTTAAGGGTAATGCCTGGTTACTGTTTTTTAAAAGAACAAAAGTAGGAACAGCAATCTCTCTGGCGGCTTTTCTTCTTTCAGCAGTCAGCACTTCCTGTTTCATTCTTTCCTCACTTAAATACCGGTAAGGGTCATCAAACAATCCTAATTTATATTTTGCTTCCAGTATTCTTCTGCATGCATCGTCAATTTGTTTTTGTGTTACTTTTCCCTCACTCAACGATTTTTTTAATGTAGTTAAGAATCCTTCGCCGACCATATCCATATCCAGCCCTGCTCTTAATGACATTGCAGAAACAGTTTGCAAGTCGCCAACACCATGATTGATCATTTCATTTACTGAGGTATAATCGGACACAACAAACCCTTTAAAACCCCACTGGTTACGAAGCACGTCAGTAAGTAACCATTTATTCCCTGTCGCCGGAATTCCATCGATCTCATTGAATGAACTCATTACACTGCCAACACCGGCATCAATGGCTGCTTTATAGGGAGGTAAATATTCATTATACATTCTTACCCGACTCATGTCAGTTGTATTATAATCACGACCCGCTTCAGCAGCGCCGTACAATGCAAAATGTTTAACACAGGCCATCATTGTATTGTTTGCACGGAGGTCACTTCCCTGGTAACCTTTTACCATTGCTTTCGCAATTTGTGAACCGAGATAGGGATCTTCACCCGCGCCTTCTGAAATTCGTCCCCATCGTGGGTCACGGGCAATATCAACCATCGGCGAAAATGTCCAGCACAAACCATCTGCCGTTGCCTCAATGGCCGCTTCCCTTGCGCTGCGTTCAATTAATTTCATATCCCAGCTTGCAGATAAGCCAAGCGGAGTTGGTACTGTTGTTTTATAACCATGAATGACATCCGAACCAAAGATCAGCGGGATCTTCAGACGTGAATTTTCCACTGCAAGTTTCTGTGCCTGTTTTATTTTTTCTACACCGATGATACCGAATAAGCCACCCACTTTTCCTTCTTTGATTTTTTGCTCAACGCCACTACTAACGACAGCACCAGTTGCAATACCTCCACCGGGGGTCACTAAATTCAATTGCCCGATCTTTTCATCCAATGTCATTTTCTTCATCAATCCATCGATGAATGTTTTCATTTTGGCATCCTGTGCTGTGGCATGTATTGCAAATGCCATCACCAGCGCAAACAACATTTTTTTCATATGCTTCGTTTTTATTTAGTCAACAACAGTAATTCTGTTCATCGTCCCTTGCGTCGCACACTTGTGCGTCCTGTTCGCTAGTCTGCAATGGAGTGCATCGCTGGTTTTTCAGATTGCTTCGGCCTTGGCGAACTATTGTCCTAACTGACCTTAACAGGGCCTCGCAATGACGAATTGAAAATTCTAAATATTAAGAACTTCGTCATTGCGAGGCTTGCGATAGGATACTTGAAATTTTTTTGTTCTTCCCGCAAGCCGAAGCAATCTATCACCAATTCTAGGATCTCATTTAAAACTGATATCACTTCCTTTTATCGTGTATTCTATCCTGCTATTACGATATTTATCAATGATCTCCATCCTGATCAAAGGATCGGATTGCCACTCGATCGTTAATAACCCAAAATGATTATCCATTACCGGTCCTTCGATCCGGTTCTTGTTCAACGTAGCAAAATCCCATGTTGAGGTAATACCGCTTGCCGTCACATCATAAATGGGATACAAACCTTGTTCTTCCAATTTTGAGATTTCCGCATAATGCACATCGCCCGTAAGGAAGATAACACCATTTGCTTTTGTTTTTTTGATCAACTCCAGCATTCGTTTTTGTTCATAAGGAAAATTGGCCCATGCTTCATATCCATTGAATTCAATACTAAACTGTGAACCACTACAAATCAATCTGATGTCTGCAGGTTTTGTCAATTCCGCTTCGAGCCACTGCCATTGTTCTCCTCCAAGCAATGTACTATCGGGTGATAAATGAGGTTTGTAATCGGGTATATAAAAATAACTTTTGCGGGGAAGTTTGGCTGAGGTGTCATAAGCAAGCAGGCTATTCCGGAACGTACGAACATCCAGCAATATCACCTGGATGGTCTTTTCACCGGCTTTAATATATTCTGCCTGGTATATACCTTCATGTTTTCTCCTGTCACTTTCTGCTGGTTCTTTAAAAAACTTCAGAAAGATTTCCTTTGATTCGCCCTTATAAGGATACCACTTGCCAGCATCATTTCGGCCAAAATCATGATCATCCCATATTGCAAAGATCTTAGTAGAGGAATCAAGCTTTTTGAATTCATCTTTGGCACCCCACCTGTTATATTTTGCCTGCAGCGTATCCATATTATCCGTATCGCCATAAATATTATCACCCAGAAAAATAAATGCATCGGGTTTTTGCTCAGCGGCTAACGCAAGCACCGGTTGCGGCTCGTCCTGGTATCCACAACTGCCAAAGGCGATCCTGGTTACGGCAACTTCTTTTTCATTGCAGGACATAAATGAAACCGCAACTATCAGCAAACAAAACAGGTTGGTTTTGGGTTTATTCATTGTTGTAAAACAGGGGCTGCTTCTTTTAGTAAAAATGGTTGTATTTCTTTTTGCCAGATAGCATAACCATTGGCATTCATATGTAAGCTGTCCTCTAAAAATAATTCGGGTATTGGTTCGCCGTTTGAATTGAGCATCTTTGTATAAACATCAATGTATTCTCCAATGATCCTGCTACCCATAAAATTATTTTGCATTTCAATATGATCATTGATCAGGACGTTTGCCTCCCGCATTTTAGAAAATAAATGACGTCGGCTCGGACTTGGCTTCATTGAAACATAAATAATATTTACATAAGGAAGATTATTCAGGATCGTGTCATACAATTGCTTGAACCTGTTAAAGACAATTTTTGCTGTCACCGTATCCGAAGAAGCAAGATCATTTTCTCCGCAGTAGATAACAATTTGTTTTGGCTGATACGGAAAAATAATATCATGGGCGTATCGTACCTGGTCTGACAAGGTAGAGCCGCCAAAGCCACGGTTGATGATCGTATAACCCGGAAAATAGTTTTGTACATCTTTCCATAACGTGAAAGAAGAGCTGCCGATAAACAGGATCGAATTTTTGGGAGGAAATGAAACAGAATCCTGTTTTTTGAAATTTTGGATATCATTCCAGAAGGGAGGAAGACCAGAAGCTGATTTTCTATCCTTTTCATTGTTGCCGCATGCAGCTAGAATCAATAACGATATGTATAAAATAGTTCTCATTTTACTTCCAAAACTTTTGATTGCTCCGAAACGCCATTCTCATTGACAGCTTCAATACAATAATAATAAGTCTTTTGCGAATCCATTGCTTTCATCCAATATTCATTGTTGGCATGTATCATGATGCTGGTATATAATTTATCGGGACTAGTGCCATAATAAATGTTGTAAGCAAATGCATTGTCGACAGGTTTCCATTTGATAAAGGCGCTGCGTTTGTCTTTTTCTGTTCTTAACACGATGAATCCTTGTACTGCGTCGGGTTTCGCACCATTGCCATTTCCGAAAACCCGCAACCCGCTAATGGCGAATTTGCCGGTCGGCATGTGAATATTCTCCAATTTGATGAATCGGGCCTGCACCGGTTTTTCCAATTCTGTATAATCATGCGGGACATCTTTTTTATTAGCGCTTTTATCTACCAGCACCGTCCATTTCTTTCCATCTACGGAATGATAAAGCTTGTATTGATGATAGAGCCCCAATGATTTACCTAAAAAAATTGAATCCATTTCTTTGGGAAAGGATACATCCTGGTCTGCATAGTTGATCTGAACCGCATTTACAGTGGATACATTACCAAGATCAGTTTGTATCCATTCTCCCTTATTGCCGGTTGCTGCACTCCAGTAAGTTTTTGCCAGCTCATCTACTGCATGATTGGCGTGATAACCACCTAAGGTGGAAGAAACCTGCACCGGTTTATTATAATTAAGTAACATCCATCCTGTAAAGGCCCCATCCGGCTTCCCCGAAGGGGAAGAGACCTGCTCACGAACGCCGCTTTTCGAAGAGTCTGCATGAACCACAGCATTTCTTTTAAGCGAGGGCTGAGCGTTGGTGGTTCCGCCCGGGGCGGGATCGCGATGGGCCGGCAAATAATGCGGGTAATCTCCAAAAGTCGTATTACACCACATAACATTATCCTTATCAAAGCCTGTGGGCCATATACCCAGCCTGCGTTCAAATGTATTTTTTACCGATATGACAGTGGTGGATACATGCCAATAATTATTATACCTGTCCTGGAAAGTAGCGCCATGTCCTGCACCTCTTACAAAACCGCCAAGCTTAATACTGAGCGGGTCGCTTTGTGCTTCAAATGGACCAAGCGGCCCTGTGCCGATCAACAGACCATCAGCATAGCCACTGAACTCTGTGCCGGGCGCCCCATATTGCAGGTAGTATTTGCCTTTGTATTTTGTCATATGTGATCCTTCTATAAAAGGATCGAGAAAAGTATTATCCATATGTTCGCCAAATCGTTGCCAACCGAAACGCCAGGGTTCCAATAAATACATTTCTTTTCTTGTTCCGATAGGTTGAAATGTTTGTCGGTTCAGCTCAATGCCATACATCGGAAACTTATTGCTGCTGCCGTTATACATATATAAACGGCCGTCATCATCTGTAAAAAAGGAAGGATCCCATCCGCCGATCTCGAATGAGTCAACCAATGGCTTCCATTCATTGGCTTTTGGATTAGTGCTCATCCATAATGTAAACTTGCTGGTATAAGTAGAACCAAAAACAAGCATGGTATCGCCAACGATACCAACAGCAGGGGCACAGAGCTCATCATAAGTTCCGGTATTCCAGGGGCGCAGAAATTTTTTTGAAACAAAATTCCAGTTCAGCATATCACTGCTCCACCAATACCCCCATTGATTGGTGCTGAACAAATAATAATCATTTTTGTACAATACAATTACAGGGTCCGCTGTTGCACGATGCCTTCCCCATTGCGAAAAATTTGGGATAGGGGTGTAGCCATAGTCTATATTGATAGGGTTACAGTAGGTGGCCCCCCTGCCCCCCAAAGGGGGGTTCTGGGAAAAGGTATTTGAAGTTAATAGTGAATAGTTAATCGTGAATAGTAGGAGAAGCTTGCATAATTTGTTTAACAGGTTTACCCGCGATGAAAAAGATGATAGTAGCATTAAAGATGAGCTCATAAAATCATTTTAGCTTTTTTTAAAAATCAACTTATCCAAACTAAAATTGCCGGGCCCGGTGAAAAAGAAAACAAAGCCAAGCAACACAAACAAGAACGGGTGCTGATCATCGTACCAGATAATTCCTTTGCCAACGAAAAAAGCAATATAGCCCATCACACCGATGGTAAGGAGGCAGGCAATTCTTGTAAGTAAGCCGAGAAAAAATAAGATCCCGGCGATAAATTCTCCGGCTTTTCCGCTGTACACCATAAATTTTCCTGATGGAGTTTTGAATTGATCCCAACCGAGATACTTATTTACTATTGTTTCATCAAAAATTTCCCATCCATGATAAATAAGAAAGATACCCACCGCAAATCTTACTAAAGCGAGACCAGTTGATTGCCACAGAGGGGCTGGTGAAAAAAAATTATTCATATTTATTTAAGTGCTTCGTCCTTTTCTTTTTCAAGAAAGTTGGCATTCTCATCAATCGTCTCTGCATTCCAATTCAATAACGCTTCATCGGGAACCACTTCTACCGGAATTGTGCTGGATTGCGAGGGTTCATTGTACGGGATATTTTCAGCTCGATTATACACGGAGATCAATGACCACCTTGCTGTGTCCGAGGTATTTGCTTCCGATCGGTGAAGAATGTTAGAATGAAAGAACAATGCATCACCAGCTTTGATCTCCACATGTACCAGTTCCATTGTTCTTAATGCAAGATCAATATAGTGTTGGGATGCACCCACCTGCTCGCCTGCAAAACCGTGTTCGATCCTTCCCATTTTATGCGAACCTTTGATCACCTGCAAACAACCATTTGCTTTATCAGCATCAGTGATAGCGATCATCACGGACATCATTTGCTCAGGAAATAAGAATTCGTTCTTATACCAATAACCGTAATCCTGGTGCCATTCCCACGCCCCACCCACTTTTGGTTCTTTTTGCATCAGCTTGCTATGAAAATGACAAACCGGTGAATCACCTTCCATCAACCTGTCCACTGATTCGATCATTCGACTACTTCTTGTAAGCAGGCCATACGTATCATTACCGGGTTTATACCAAAGTGTAAGTTTTGTTTTTTTACCCGTTTGATCATTCAGGTCAAAAGCATGTTTGCGCATTACGCCATCTTCAAATGCGATGGCCTGTAGCTTTTTTATTTCTTTTTTATTCAGGAATTTTTCTGCTATCAG
>DASVAM010000246.1:0-4523 GCA_036376375.1 Chitinophagaceae bacterium | reverse complement strand
CGTCATGGTAGTATTTTTAAGATTTCAATAAAAGAGCTTGATGGTTTATTGAAATTATAATTCAGGATGCATCAGGACGGTCTCATCTGACTTAAAACGTACTTTACACCAGTTAAAAAATGCTTGCTATTGAAAAAGATCTGCGTTACAGCTTTCCTGTTTATCCATATTTTTTCAACTGCACAGGTTACTCCTCCTGCATGGGTGAAAAATGTTGGCGCCAAAACCTTTCCATCTTCTAAAAAGATATTTGTTGCAAATGATTTTGGGGCAAAAAGCGATACAACATTTATGAGTACTAAAGCAATTCAAACCGCGATTGATAGATGCGCAGCCAGTGGTGGGGGTGTTGTCAAATTTCTACCTGGTGTGTACATAAGTGGTAGTCTTTTTATCAAATCGAATGTTGAATTAAGAATAGATAAAGATGTCTTGATACTTGGCTCACAAAATTTTGATGATTATCCCGAAATGCAAACTCGTATAGCGGGTATCGAAACTACCTGGCCCGCCGCTTTGATCAATATGGTCGGTGTTAAAAACGCAGCTTTAACAGGGAAAGGTACTGTCAATGCAAGAGGGAAATTTTGCTGGGATAAGTATTGGAACATGCGAAAAGAATACGATCAGAGAGGATTGCGCTGGGTTGTGGATTATGATGCAAAAAGAATAAGAACGGTATTGGTTCAAAGCTCTCAACAGGTAACGATTAAGGATCTAACTTTTAAAAATGCAGGGTTCTGGACGATTCAATTATTGTATTCCTCCTATTTAACAGTAGATGGTGTGATGATAAAAAATAATGAAGATGGTAGTGGCCCAAGTACAGATGGCATTGATGTGGATTCTTCCGCCTGGACGCTGATCGAAAATTGTGATATAGATTGTAATGATGATAATTTTTGTTTAAAAGCCGGGAGAGATTGGGATGGGCTTCGTGTAAATAAGCCAACGGAATATGTGGTGATCCGTAAATGCATTGCACGCCGCGGAGCCGGGCTTGTTACATTAGGCAGTGAAACCAGCGGAGGCATTCGTCATATTTATTGTACTGATCTGTTTGCAAAGCATACCGATAATGGATTGCGGATTAAATCGGCTACCACAAGAGGCGGTACAGTGGAAGATGTCTATTTCGTGAACTCTGTCCTGGATTCGGTTCGCAATGCTTACCAGTTTAATTTGAATTGGTATCCTGCTTACAGTTATAGTGAATTACCAAAAGGCTATCATATAGATTCTGTACCACAACATTGGCGGGCTTTGGTTCAAAAAGTAACACCTGCTGAAAAGGGAATTCCCTATACAAGAAACTTTTACATCAACAATGTGAAGATCACGAATGCTCAGAAAGCTTTCGAGGTAAATGGACTGGAGAACTCACAAATAGAGAATTTTCATTTTACGAATTCATCAGTATCAGCGGCAGCATTGGGTGAAATGATATTTGCGAAAAACTGGACGTATCAAAACTTTACAACTTCTATTTCTCAAAAGCAGGAAGAGAAAAAGAAGGTCGCAGGAATTGAAGAACAGGAACGCCTTAAACAATAATAGTGAAATGAAAATAACGCTCACTGCAATAGTTTTTGGTTTGCTACATACGACTTACCTGGAGGCACAATACCAAATGGAATACCTTTCACGGGGTGTGCATGCTGTCTCGGATGGTAGAGGAAAAATATTTGTTTCCTGGCGCCTGCTGGGTACCGAGAATCGTGATCTTTCTTTTAATCTTTATCGCACTACCAACAAAAAAACGGTCCGGCTAAACAAGCAGCCAATTGTTAAGGCAACAAATTTTGTTGACGCGTCAGCTGACACCAGCCTGGTAAATACTTATACGGTTAAGGCGATCATTGATAATAAAGAAGAAAAGGCAGGAAATTCTTATACACTTCCTGCTCATGCAAAACCATATATTTCTATTCCGCTAAAAACACCTGCCGGGTATTCCGCCAATGATGCAAGTGTTGGTGATATGGATGGTGACGGCATATATGAAATCGTTATTCATTTAACGGCAAGAGCAAAAGATAATTCACAGGCAGGAATTACGGATCCGCCCATCTTTCATTGTTACAAAATGAATGGAAAATTATTATGGGAGATCAACCTGGGAAAGAACATTCGTGAAGGAGCTCATTACACACAATTCATGGTCTATGATTTTGATGGTGATGGCAAAGCAGAGATCGCAATGAAAACTGCGGATGGTTCTATTGATGGTAAGGGGAAAGTTATTGGCGATAGTACAAAGGATCACCGAAATGAAAAAGGTTATATATTATCAGGTCCTGAATTTTTGACGATGTTTGACGGATTGACAGGCGAAGCATTATCAACGGTTGATTTTATTCCTCCCCGGCACGTAAAATTAAATCCTTCAACTGAAGAGCTGAAAGAAATATGGGGCGATGGTTATGGAAATCGTATGGACAGGTTTCTTGCCTGTGTCGCTTATCTCGATGGAAAAAGGCCTTCACTTGTAATGTGTCGTGGTTACTATACCCGTTCAGTATTAAGTGCATTCGATTTTAAAAATAAAAAGCTTGAAAAACGATGGACATTCGATAGTGATGAACCCGGCGGCGCAAACCTAAAGTATCGTGGTCAGGGGAATCACAATTTATCGGTTGCTGATGTGGATGATGATGACAAAGATGAAATTGTTTATGGTGCCATGACAATAGACGACAATGGCAAAGGATTATACTCCACAGGTCTGGGTCATGGAGATGCATTACATGTTACCGATATTGATCCATCAAGACCCGGTTTGGAAGTTTTTGACATACAGGAACGGTTTGATGATGCCGGTGCACATTTGAACGATGCGAAGACGGGCGAAGTGATCTGGAAAAAACCATCAATAAAAGCTGGTGAAGATGGCGAAGGTCCGGGTCGCGGATGTGCATTGGATCTCGATCCGCGGTATCCCGGTTATGAATGTTGGGTAGCTGGCGCAGGGATCATTGGTATGTTTGATTGCAGGGGAAATAAGATATCAGAAAAAACACCGCCCTGTAATATGGGTATATTCTGGGATGGCGATGCACTTAGCGAAGTCCTCAATGGTGTTAATATCAGCAAGTGGGATTACGTAAACAGTGAAATGATAAAAATATTCGATGCCCGCGATGATGGTTGTGCAAGTAATAATGGTACAAAAGCAAATCCATGCCTTAGTGCCGATCTGTTCGGTGATTGGCGTGAAGAAATTATTTGTCGTACAACCGATAGCAGGGAGTTGCGCATCTATTCAACAGCGATTCCAACCGAACTTAAACTGTACACTTTGATGCATAACCCGCAGTATCGTTTAAGCATTGCCTGGCAGAATGTAGCGTACAATCAACCGCCACATGCCAGTTATTATTTGGGTGATGGAATGAAGATGCCGCCAAAACCAAACATTGTAATTCTTAATAGAAAATAATTTTATGGGCCAAACTTCATTACTACTATTAAGCATTGTTGCGACGCTCCGTTCAACTTTCTGTTCAACATTGAACAACAACACCGTCCCGATTGGATCGGGAAGCTTGTGGATGGGTCGCAGCCGATAGCTATCGGCTCTTGTACTGCAACAATTCTATTCGACAAAATTGTTGCAGTATTCAGCAGCCACCATCCAGTATCCAGTATCCAGCATCCGCATCCAGTATCCTGTCACCAAAAAAACATAAATGAAACGACTCACGACATTCACTGGTATCCTTCTTATCGCTTCCTCTTTTTTATTGTTCAAAAAAGGAAAACCTGTATTTTATATCATTGGTGATAGTACCGTAAAAAATGGTGATGGTACGGGAAAGAATAATCAAATGGGCTGGGGTACAGTGATCACTCCTTATTTCGATACTACAAAGATCGATGTTCAGAATCATGCAATAGGAGGCAGAAGCAGCCGTACATTTATTACCGAAGGCAGGTGGAATAAAATATTAGCAACCTTAAAGAAGGGTGATTATGTAATCATGCAGTTTGGTCATAATGATGCAGGCCCTTTGGATGATACTGCAAGAGCAAGGGGAACAATAAGAGGGACTGGAGATGATAGTGCAGAGATATATAATCCTATTCGTAAAATCAAAGAAGTGGTACATTCTTATGGATGGTATATGCGCAGGTATGTAAGAGAGTCAAAATCAAAAGGAGCCATTCCGGTTGTGTGTTCTTTAATACCAAGAGAGAATTGGAAAGATGGAAAAATTGTACGGGCTGCCGATTCTTATGCATTATGGGCAAAACAAATCGCTGGGCAGGAAGGAGCTTATTTTATAGACCTGAATGAATTGATTGCAAAAAAGTATGAGGAATTGGGAGAACAGGAAGTCCACAAATTTTTCCCCGTAGATCATACGCATACAAATTTGGAGGGCGCAAAACTTAATGCGGAGATCGTCGCGAATGAATTGAGAGAGATCAATCCGGGAAAGATCAAAAAGTATATGACTAAATAATTTTTATGAAAAAGATCCTAACTCTTTTTGTTTCCGTTTTTATTTTATCAGGGGCGA
>DASVAM010000581.1:0-2303 GCA_036376375.1 Chitinophagaceae bacterium | reverse complement strand
TTCGAGACAGTAAATGATTTGGCATAAACAGGAGAGCCCATCATTGCCAAAACTATATTGACCCCTACGCTTCTTAAGAATGTACTCTTGCCCGCCATATTCGAGCCTGTTATCAAATTCAAACCATCATTTCCCTCCGTTGAAAAGGAATTGGTCACTAATTTTTCTTTTGGGATCATTGGATGACCCAACTCCCGGGCGATGACCGTTCCATGTTCTTTGGAAATGATCGGGTAAGTCCAATCAGGATGATTAAAAGAAAGATTGGCTAACGATGACAGGGCTTCCATTTCTGCCAGCGAATGAAACCAGTCGCCAATATGTTCTTTGTTTTCCTTTTTCCAGTTTTCCAGTATTAAAACCTGCTGCAGATCCCAAAGCAGGAAAGTATTCAGCGGAATGAATACAAGCGGATTCAGTCGTATGTCGGTATTGTCTAATATCTTTTTTAGTTTTTTGATGGTTTGTGACGACAACACTGATCCATCGATATATTTTGACTTTAATTCTGCAAGCCTTTTGCTTTTAAGATCGGCTTTCTCTATCCACGATACACTATCTGAAAGAGTTTCCAGTTGCGGCGCCACTTTATTCAGCTGTGTAAACGAAGGCATGATAATTTTTGAAATGCCAAACGAAACGAGAAGCATTAGAAATATTAATGGATAAAATATGCCTGAGGGAATGATGTCTGCAATATGAAGAGCAAGCAGCCCAAAGCTTATCGCAGGCAAAATAAATCGCAACAATTTCCAATGCGTTTTATTCATGAATTGAAAGTCTTCGAGCAGCCAGGCTTCGATTTTCCTTTCTGTATCAATATTGATCGAATGAGCAATGCCATAGGATTGTAATTGCTGTCGCCATTCTAATTGTTGTGATAATTCTTTCACTGCCTGCTGTCTTTCTTCGATGATTTCAGCTGGTACCGGATCTAACAGCCAGTTTGCAAATAATTTATTTCCCTGCTCTGATGAGCAGCGATTGATATACTGAAATAAGGAGGCCCGTCCAAAAATATCAAGGTCATTGGCGTATTCATGATGTTCGGGTTTAAACTGCGAGCCATCCGGTAAATGTGTGAACTGATGAACGAGCACCTGTTTCTCGGTTTCGCTGATCTGGATCAGTCGTTGAAGGTTTTCGGTGGCTGCATTATTTGCCAGGTGTTTTGCAAGAATGTAGAGAAATGTTGCAATGAATAAAATTGTAACGGGAAACAGGACAAATGTTCCATTTTTCCAGATCCACCAGATACTTAAAAAGGCAAGAGCGATACTTAAAAATCTTAGCCAGCCAAATAGCACACCTCTTTTCTCAAGTTTTTTTAATTCGATCTTATGTTTTGCAATTTGTTGCTGATAGATTTCCAACGGGGTTGTCATTCGGTAAAAATAATTTATTTAATGTTGTCTTTAGTTTTTGAAACACGGAGGCAGGGAGTGCACAAAGTAGCACGGAGATTGATCTCTGTGTATCTCAGTGTCGTTTTGTCTCCGTGGTTTTCTTGGTCAGAATTTTAAGTAAACATTGATAATAAAGCTTGCGAAAGATTGCTATTTTTGCAGACTGAACAATACTAAATGGGGACGTTTGGTTTTGACAGCATAGATCTTTGAGAGTGTAAGCATGTTCTGCGTTGTGTAATTAGCAGGTTAATCTGAATACTCAAAACTCAAATGGCAATACTCAGTATGCCATGGCCGCTTAATCAGTGATTAGGTAGTCATTAGGGCCGCCGGGCCGGTTCGCTTGTTTCCACGCCCCGCCGCCGACTTAAAACAAAACAAGATGCTGCGATCAAAGGCTGTGCTGATCGTTTAAGACCATGCAGCTAAGGAAGTGGTCGGTTGTTTGTTCCCAGTCACTTCCCGAAAAAAGCAAAACAAAATAAGCATGTAGAAAGCTTTTGAAGGATATGTTTGGACACCGGTTCGACTCCGGTCGTCTCCACTTCACTACGCCAAGGCTTCGTGAAGCAGGCTTTTTGACTACGCCAAGGCTTCGTGAAGCAAGCCTTGGTTATTCTTTTTATGTGGTATGTTTATATAATTAAAAGTATTACTACTGATTTTACTTACACCGGGTCAGCAAGAGATTTGAAAAAAAGATTTGCTGAGCATAATGAAGGATTGTCGAAAGCCACTAAGCCATATAAGCCTTATGAGTTGCTTGCCTATATAGCCGTTCAATCAGAAGCTCAGGCCAGGGAATTGGAACAATACTTTAAAACTGGTTCAGGGAAGGCTATTCTATATAAACGAATATTAGGGAGGAAATCCAGCAGCAGTTTATCTGACGAA
>DASVAM010000565.1:0-12336 GCA_036376375.1 Chitinophagaceae bacterium | reverse complement strand
CTTGCCGCCAATACTTAGAGCAACAACGTTGGGGTGGAACTCCGGCTTGTCCTTTTTGTGGCGTTATCAACCCTTACAGGACAAATAGAGGTTTTAAGTGCAGGGACAAGCAGTGTCATAAAAAATTTTCTGTTACTGTTGGTACCGTTTATGAAAATTCAAAGATTGGTTTGAGAACTTGGTTTGCTGCTATATACTTAGCAACATCTTCAAAAAAGGGCATCAGTTCATTACAGGCTTCACGTCAACTTGGTGTTACACAAAAGACTGCTTGGTTTCTCAATCATCGTATTCGTGAAATGCTGAAAGAGAAAGCACCTCAAATGCTAAAGAAAGAAGTGCAGATTGATGAAGTTTACGTTGGTGGACATGAAAAGAATAGACATGCCAGTAAAAGAGAGAAAGGCAAAAGACATGGGAGAAACACAGATACAAAAACACCAGTATTTGGAATATTAGAAACAAACGGAAAGGTTGTTGTTAAGGTGTCTGAGTGGGTAACAAGGCAAGAGGCAAAAAAATTAATAGATCAGTATGTTGAAAAAGGTTCAACTATGGTATCTGATGCGCTGGGTATGTATGCTTACCTATCCAAGGAAAAAGAGTTTACCCACGTAGTAGTCAATCATAGCAATGGTGAATATGTAAAGGGGGGCTTTCATACCAATGGGATAGAAAACTTTTGGTCATTACTCAAAAGAGGTATTGTGGGAATATTTCATCAAGTTAGCCCGTGGCATTTGCAGCGTTACTGCGATGAATTTGCTGCGAGATACAATACTCGTCAATTAAGAGATGATGAAAGGTTTAGTTTGAGTTTGCAGAATAGCGACGGAAGATTAAAGTATAATCAACTCATAGGAAAATAAAAACGGCAAAGATATAGAAATCTGTTTGCGATAAAAATCTTTTAATCACACAGGTCATGTGGGAAACAATTTTCCTATTTATCATTCTTGTTTAATAAAATACTGGAACTTTACCTCAGTTTTTTGAGCAGGCATAAAAAACCTCAAGTGGGGACTTGAGGTTAGGAAATAATATTACGGATAGCTCTAACAAGGAACAAAGTTAAGTCTGCGTTTTCATATCCGCAATAGAACTTTCCCACCTGAAATTGACACTGAATTTAGTTCGTTTTTCATATTTTTTTTGAACTGATTTCTCTTTTCTTTACTTTGCGCCGGTCATTTAAGAAGGTTAATAAGATCATAACGTAAGGATTAAATTTTTCATGTTATGAATTGGGTTTAACTTTTTACCCGGGTCGCCCCCGGGTTTTTTTGTGTTTCTACACAATCAGCAACGTCCGCTGTGAAGTGCGATCGATCTCTTATTAACTCAATTAAATGACAAAGAAAAGAGGAGTATGCCGTTGTACTAACGGTACAGTATTTACAGCCTACATTACCATCAAGGGTAAAAGGGTGTATAATAAAAAAGGAAGGATATTCGCCTTCCCTTGTACTCGTTGTGCTGGCAACGGTAAGAGCTAATCTGAAATAGGGTTAGTTTGTACAGGACTAAAGTCCTAAGAAAAGCCCCCGACGGGGTTACGGTTCCGGTATCCTTAACCGGATTTATAAGTCCATTGGGGTAGTAGCCTAATGGACTTTTTTTTATTAACGCAAAATAATGCCAAATGGTATTAATAAGGTCATATTTATGCAATAGGCATATTTGCTATTTAATTGGTTGTAATTTCTTGTCCCAACTTGTATATAGTTGCCAATATCATAGACTAACACCCGTTGGTTTTCGTTAAATTTGCCACCTAAAATGGTTGAAGATGCCGGCACATGATCTTGAAAAAATATTCCAGGATAAGATCGATAATGAAATAAAGATCGAACCCAAAGACTGGATGCCTGATGCATATCGTAAAACAAATATCAGGCAGATCAGTCAACATGCACATAGTGAAATTGTAGGCATGTTACCGGAAGGCAACTGGATCTCAAGAGCTCCCTCATTAAAAAGAAAAGCGATTCTTCTTGCAAAAGTTCAGGATGAGGCTGGCCATGGCTTGTATTTATATTCTGCCTGCGAAACATTGGGAATTACAAGAGAAGAAACGATCAACGATCTGCATAGTGGCAAGGCAAAGTATTCTTCCATTTTTAATTATCCAACATTGACATGGGCTGATATGGGAGCGATTGGTTGGCTCGTTGATGGTGCAGCAATTCTTAACCAGGTCATGCTCACAAGAACCTCTTATGGTCCTTATGCAAGAGCCATGGTGAGAATTTGTAAAGAGGAAAGTTTTCACCAGCGGCAGGGTTTTGAAATTCTATTGACATTAAGCAGGGGAACTGATGAACAAAAAGCCATGTGCCAGGATGCGATCGATCGCTGGTGGTGGCCATCGCTGATGATGTTTGGTCCGCATGATAGTGAATCAACGAACAGCGAACAAAGCATGAAATGGAAAATAAAGAGAAAGAGTAATGACGAGTTGCGGCAAAACTTTATTGATATGTGCGCTGAGCAGGTAAAAGTTTTAGGCATGACCTTACCCGATCCCAAATTAAAATGGAATGAAGAAAAAAGTCATTATGATTGGGGTGAAATCAACTGGGATGAATTTTGGCAGGTAGTAAAAGGAAATGGACCCTGTAACAAACAAAGATTAGATGCCAGAAGAAAAGCATGGGAAGAAGGTGAATGGGTGAGAGAGGCGGCTCAGGCCTTTGCTGAAAAAAGACGATTGAAACAAGAAGCTGCTTAATTAATAATTAAGAATTAAAAATTAAGAATGAATAATTATTTAAGAAAATTCTATTATGGAGATATTCCTGAAGAAAAAGGGGGTAGCCATAACTCCCCTTTAGGGGTTGGGGGCAAAACCGATTGGCCTCTTTGGGAAGTTTTTATTCGAAGCAAACAAGGCCTCGATCATAAACACGTAGGTAGCCTCCACGCTACCGATGCACAGATGGCGATTGAAAATGCAAGAGATGTTTATACAAGAAGGATGGAAGGTGTAAGTATTTGGGTGGTAGAATCAAAATTTATTCATGCGTCAAATCCTGAAGAAGCGGGTGAAATGTTTGAACCTGCGGTTGACAAGATCTATCGTCATCCGACCTTCTACAATTTGCCGGATGAGGTAAACCAGATGTAAAATGTTCAATATTCAATGTTCAATTTTCAATGAGCATTGAATATTGAGAGTTGATCATTGAACATTAAATAAAATAAACTTGAACAACCAGTCGCTCATTGATTACACAATTCACCTTGCTGACAATTCACTCATTCTGGGTCAACGAAACGCAGAGTGGTGTGGACATGGCCCTGTATTAGAGCAAGACATTGCTATCACGAACATTTCTCTTGATCTTATCGGACAGGCCAGAAATTTTTATCAGTATGCTGCTCTGTTGATAAACAATTCAAAAAAATCGGAGAGTTCAAAAGTCTCCCCCGCTGGGGGAGATTTAGAGGGGGCCGGGGTCACGGAAGACACATTAGCGTATTTGCGAAAAGAAAGAGAATTCAAAAATCTTTTGCTTGTCGAACAACCCAATGGCGACTGGGGCCAAACAATCCTGCGTCAATTTTTCTTTAGCCAATATCAATATCTGTTATTTCAGCAATTACAAAACATCGGCGATAAACAAATTGCTGCTATTGCGGAAAAATCTCTGAAAGAAGTTACTTATCATCTTCGCTGGAGCAGCGAGTGGGTAATAAGACTTGGAGATGGAACAGAAGAAAGTCACGATCGGATGATAAAAGCAATCGACGAATTATGGAGATACACCGGTGAAATGTTCATGACCGCTGAATATGAAAAAGAAAAGGGAGTTGATTTCAATGAGATCAAAAATCTGTGGAATGAAAAAGTAAAAATCATATTAAATGAGGCTTCCCTGATCCGCCCTTCGGGGGGCGGGGGGGATTTTATGCAAACCGGCGGCAAGGAGGGAAAACATACTGAGCACCTCGGTTATATTTTAACTGAATTACAATATATGCAAAGAGCTTATCCCGGCTGTGAGTGGTAAAAATGATTATGACAGTTCATTCTATTGATAAAAAAACAATTTATTCTTACCTCGGGGAGATCAACGATCCGGAAGTTCCCGTCTTATCAATCATTGATCTCGGTATTGTAAGGGATGTAATAATGAATGAGGATGAACTGGAGGTCACTATTACCCCCACCTACACGGGGTGCCCGGCCATGGACATGATCGCTGCCACTATAAAAATTCAATTAGCTACATTGGGTTTTAAAAAAATAAAAGTCACACAAACTCTTTCTCCTCCATGGACAACAGAATGGATGAGTGAAGAAGGAAAGAGAAAGCTAAAAGAATATGGTATCGCTCCCCCCAATCCGAAGCAACAGGTTTGTGATCAAAAATTATTTGCCGAAGCAGAGGCTGTACAATGTCCCCACTGCGATTCCTATCATACACATCGCATCAGCGAGTTTGGGTCCACCGCTTGCAAAGCATTATATCAATGTATAGATTGCAAAGAGCCGTTTGATTATTTCAAATGCCACTAAACATTTTAGATTTACGATTGCAGATTTCAGATTTAATATTCAGTCAGCCCTGAAATTCCATCTGGAATTATCACTATTAAAATCAATTTCTGTTTATGTCGGGGTAATAGCCGAAACGTCAGCATTCGATTTCGGTCAGGGTACCTACCGGCGAAACATTGGCTACAACGACTATTTGCCTTTTCTGATTCTTTCGTCGGCAACAGATTTATCTATTTATTGATTCAACCTGCGCAGGTATAATTTTTCAAGATTGTCTACTGTTCTGTCATATCCCTCACGGTCAATAAAAACTTTCGGATGATAAGGATCACCGGGTTTATGTTTTTGATGAAGCCTGAACTGCGCAGCATGTGAGGAAAGCCAGATATCGAAACTCAATTTCTTCAATGCATCAAATGTAAAGGCATAATCTTTAGCAATTTCCTTATAACCCACCATTCCTTTCAGATCGGTCTGATCCTGCATGGTGGGCATGTTTGCTATCAGTACCCGGTAATTGGCAGTACCGTCCTTCACATCAAAAAGAAAACTATTGGCACCCTGCGTATGACCGGGATGATTGAGCACGGCAAGTTTCATATCCCCGAGCTGTACTGTATCGTTATCTTCCAGCAGGCGGTCAGCCTTTAAGGGTTTAAAAGTGCTTCCTTTGCCCCCGAATATAAAATCTGAGTTGCCGCCATCTGCCAGTGCCTGGGCATCCTTCTTGTTGATCATCATCTGTGCACCTGTCGTCAGTTTTATATCTGCCATTCCTGCCACATGATCAAAATGGGCATGTGTTGCCAGCAATATTTTAATATCTGAAAATTTAAATCCCAACGCTTCCACGTTTGATCGGATATCACTGACCGATTCAGCCAGGCCCGTATTGATGAGGATATTGCCTTCGGATGTTACAATCAGGTAACAGGCAAGATCATAGGTACCTACATAGTAAAGGTTGCCAACGATCCGGAATGGCTGATATCTCATCTCCCATTCTTTCATGACGAATGGAGGTGGAATTAATTTTTGTGAAAAAGACCGGTTGTTAACCAATATGCAAAGCAGTATGGCAAAGGAGGAAAGCGAATGTTTTATTACACACATCTGTAAAAATTTTTACAACAAACCAGGTAAAGAGCCTGATTGTTCTCAACCATGGCCATTTTCTTAACGAAACCTGGTAAAAAGAATTGCAACTGACCTTCAACAGTCTTAACATTACAGCAAATAGAATCTATTTAGTGGACTCTGAAATGCCATTTGGAATTATCACTGTTAAAATCAAATTCTGCCAATGTCGGCGTGCTATCCCCGGAAGATACTAATGCTAATTTCTTACCTGAATTGGGAACTATCTTCGGCATGATCCTGTAAGTGCCATCCGTTAATTGATCAATGCGCCATAATTGTTCGGGTGCACCCGTAAATGCCGGTACTGTTATTACTTCTGCATCGGCAGTGGCTGCCAGGGCCCGTTCTGTTCCCGCCAGTACAATTTTATAATAAGGTCCCCCTAAATATCCTGTCGTATCAGGCGCATCTGTAATCGTCCACTTCTGATGCGGACGTGACATATAATCACCAATGCGTAAAGCAATATTACCTGCGGGCCAGTTCTTATTGGCATCTGCCAGCTCCTGGAAGGGAACGGGTTTGAGGGGTTCATTATTGGCCTGGCCAAAACGCATACCACCTGCCATGCGTACCATATCAACTGCCAGCTCCAAAGCATATCCTCTTCTTACGGATTCAATTTCATAAGTGCCTTCTTTAAATTTCTCACCTGCAAGAGGCCATCCATCTTTCCACGTTAATGGAAGTATACCCAATACGCTGCGGCCGCCCTGTTCTAAATCTGCTTCGTAATGAATAGACATTTTCTCGACTCCTTTCTCAAGGATCATATGTCCGAAATGCCCGGGACCAATTAATCCCCCGCGTGTAGCCACCACCATTTTGCCGCCACCCTCCAACATGCTTCTGCCTACGTTGTCAATATAAGGACCCGTTATTTTTTTGGAACGGCCTACTACTACATTATAAGTAGAGTTTGCACCATCGCAGCAACTACCATGCGTAGCCAGGAGGTAATACCAGCCATCACGATATACTAAAGTGGCCGCTTCGCAGGTAATCGCTATATCGACATGTTTATTACCCGTAACACGTTTGCCCGTTTTAGGATCTAATTCCACCAGCCGGATAAAACCGAAATAAGTACCGTATGCCATCCAGAGTCGCCCCGTAGTTGGGTCTAACAGCACACCCGGATCAATCGCATCATTCTCTTCATAACCATCAGATGTGGCTACCACCACCGGTTCGGAATATTTAAAGTCTGGTGACTTTGGATCCAGTGTTTTATTCCACATAGTAAGAATGGCGCCTTTGTGGCTGCTGCTGCCACCGGTGGCTCCATAAATTACCAAATAGCGATCACCAATTTTGATAGCATCGGGAGCTGCGCCGCCTCCCGGTCTCACTCCCCCACCATACCAGGTCCATCCGTCCTGGGATATCAACCCGCCACCACCTGTGCCAAATGTGTAATACTTTCCATCACATTCAACAATGGTTGACGGATCATGGATAAATGGTCTTCCCACCTGTGCAGTCACGATTTGTGTCAATACAACTAAAAAGGCTGTTATTGTGATTTTCATTCTTTTCAAAAGAGTTTTTATTACAGAATAATTAATTTCTTTAAAAGGGCTGATAAATCTATTCGCAACTAATGCCGAGATTTTTTATAGGTGTTCCCTTCTCATCCACGAAACGAACACAGAAATTAGCCATACCCGGCCCATTGATAACTGCACCACGGATGATGTTTATTCCTTTTTTAAGTGTTAAGCGGGAAGAGGTAACATTATCGGCGATCATATCCCTGTCACCGGAAAGACTAATTGCTTCCTGGCCATTCAGCCACCACATGCTTGCAGAATTACATCCCGCAGTCATTCGGATGTTTTTCATTTCTTCAGGGGAATTGATAACAGTGACCAGCCAAACTAATATGCCATACCGCGGCTGGTTGATGGCGTAGGTAAAATGGTATAAATTAAAATTGAAAGTTTTGCTGTCCAGCGCATACCATTTCAGTTCCTGGTTGCCCAGTTTTACAGTTTCGCCTTTTTTAGGAATGATGGAATAATCATTGGAAAAATTATCGGCTGCAAGAGTTTTTCGGAGAAAGCTGTCAGTTAGTATATTGTTCCTGGCGATGTCCTTCTTTACAGGTTCCAATACCAGCCAGCGTTGAATGAACCCGTTGGCATTCGGTGTCTTTTTTGCGGAACCGGCTGGAGTGAAGTGCCTGGAAAGTGTATGCGTGGTATCGCTTGTGATAGGGATAGGCGGAAGTTGTTGCCTGGGGGGCTGCCCCCCGCCAGGGGGCTGTGCGGAAATGATATCAATTTGGAATGTATAGAAAACGAAAAGAGCCAATGCTTGCAGCAAGAGTTTATGTTTTTGGTTCATAGCAGATTCCTTTTGTAAAAATTGTTGTTACTAAACTTCAGCATTTTGTATATAAACCTCCTGGTCGAAGATAAAACGAAAGGTCAGGACCTCAACCAGCTTCCCTGGCAATATAATGCTCCTTCCGTTAGCAGGCTTGTATAATTTTACAGCGGGAAATCTTGTACTTGCATTTTACTATTTATACCCTCTTCTTTTCAATAGTCTGTTCTATAAATCCTTCATATACTTTATATGTATCGCTAAATCGTCAATCTAAAATCCGAAATCTAAAATCCGAAATTCATCTGAAGCTATCAGCCTCTCTATAGGCTTTTATCAAGTCCATTTCTCCTTCTTTGCCCGGTTTTGCATTTCCATGCTCCATTCCTAAAATTCCCCTGTAACCCTTATTGTAAATATGTTTAAAGATATTTTGATAATTCATTTCTCCGGTACCAGGTTCTTTCCTACCCGGATTATCCCCAATTTGAAAATAAGGCGTTTCATCCCACACTTTATCAATATTGGCAATGATATTTCCTTCATTGCGTTGCATATGGTACATGTCAAATAAAAACTTGCAGGCGGGGCTATTGACTGCTTTGCAGATCATATAGGACTGATGGGTCCCGCGTAAGAAAAGATCAGGGTTATCACTTAACGCTTCTAATACCATTACAAGTCCGTGCGGTGCTAATATTTCTGCGCCTTTCCGAAGGGCAGTGATCACATTCGTTGTTTGCATATCAAACGATTGTGATCGGTCAAAATTCCCCGGGACCACCGTCATCCATTTTGCATTGCATCGCCTGGCAACCTCAATCGCTTCCTTGCAATCCTTCATCATCCTGTCAATAAATTCCTGTTTGCCGGTTGTCAATGATGTTTTCCAATGCCAGTTATCAGAAGTGATGACAAACACCCCCATCCTCATTCCAAGCTTTGCAAGCAGGTCACCTATCTTTTTTTGCTGCTCAACTGTCCGGCCCATCATTCCGTTGTCTTCAATACTTCTGAAACCCTGGTCATAAGCCCATCTTATCTGGTCCAGGAAATCTTCGCCCGCATTATTCCTGAACATCCCATCGTGAAAAGCATAATCAAGATTAAAAGGTTTATCTCCTGTTACAAGATTGTCATTTTTATTTCCGGCACAGGATCCGATAATTATCGGGTGTCCAACGGTGAACGTTGCGGCGCCGGTTAAAAAACTGTTACGGATAAATTTTCTGCGTTCCATAAACTTTTATCTTTCAAACTTAAATGTAAGACTTCCGGTTCATGTTGCGATTGATTTTTCTTTTGTTGTTGCCTTCCTCTGTTTCAGCTCAACTGAAAAGGTTTCAATTTTCAGAGATCAAAATGGGATCGTCCTTTCATCTTGTTTTTTATCATACTGATTCGGCAGAAGCTGTTGCAATAGCAAAAGAGTGTTTTTTAATTGTTGACTCACTCAATAATATCTTTAGCGACTATAGTAATGAAAGTGAAATAGGGAAACTGTCTGGCAACCCAGGTTTAAATGAGCTAAGAGTTTCGGACGAATTATTTGCCATGATCGTACGATCAAAAGATGCATGGAAAAGGTCAGGTAAATCATTTGATATTACCATTGGCGCATTAACGCAGTTGTGGAGAAAGGCAAAAAAAGAAAACAGGTTTCCGTCAGAGGCAGAGATAAAAGCGGCCAAGGATCGAACCGGTTTTAAAAACCTTACCATCAATGAAAGAACAAAAACAATTTCATTTAAGAAACAAGGTATTCGTCTCGACTTTGGGGGTATTGTACCCGGCTATGCCGCGCAGAAAGTAATTGATCATCTGCGTTCAAAAAAGATAAATCATGCTTTAGTAGACGCCAGTGGTGATATCGTTATGAGTGATGCTCCGCGGGGAAAAAATGGGTGGACCGTGGGTATTAATCTTCCCGAAAGTGAAGACGAAGTGTGGGATAAACAACTTGAGCTGAGCGATCTCGCTGTGTCCACTTCAGGCGATATTTATCGGTATACGATTCACAACGGGATAAAATATTCCCATATCATCGACCCGGGAACGGGTTACGGGGTTACTTCGCAGCGAAACGTTACAGTGATAAGCAAGTATGGTTATGAGGCTGACTGGCTCGCGACTTCCTGCAGCATTTTACCTGTAAGAAAAGCGCTGGCTTTAGCAAAAAAAGAACATGCCGAAATATTAATTGCCATTATGGAAGGTGAAAAAATAGTTACGTATAGATCAAAAAACTTCGACAAGTATTTTCAAAAAAAACAACCATGAACTTCGGTAAATTGCCATGCCATATGAAGAAACGATCTATACTTTATATATTCTTTATACTTGCCTGTCTTGAAACATCAGCCCAAAGTAATACTTCATTTGAAGCATACGAGCAAAACATTCCGGGTTCTTCATTAAAATTTAAGATGGTACCGGTAAAAGGAGGAAGCTTTACGATGGGGAGCCCCGAAAATGAACCGGGGAGAGATCCGGATGAAGGACCGCAAAAAAAATTTTCCATTTCTTCTTTTTGGATGGGTATTTATGAAGTGACGCACGATGAATTTGACATTTTCTTTAAAGATATCAATACCAGCCAGAATTCAGCTGTTGACGCCATCACAAGACCCAGTCCCCAATACATAGATCTCAGCTGGGATATGGGACGCGAAGGTGGCTTTCCTGTGAACAGTATGCAACAAAGAACGGCCGTCATGTATTGCAAATGGTTATATAATAAAACAGGGATCTTTTATCGCCTGCCCACGGAAGCCGAATGGGAATATGCATGTCGTGGAGGAAGTTCGTCAACATATTTTTTTGGCAACAATGAAAGCGATCTCGAAAAATATGCATGGTATAATACGAACAGCAATGCTGCCTACCACAAAGTTGGTATGTTGCAGCCCAATGCTTTTGGTTTATACGATATGCTGGGAAATGTAAGTGAGTGGGTGATGGATCAATACGATGAAAACTATTTTAGCAAAACAAAGGACGTATCTGCTGATCCTGAACTAAAGCCATCAAGCCGTCATCCGCGATTGTTGAAAGGGGGCTCATATGTTGATGGAGCCACCGAACTTCGATGTGCTAACAGGACAAAATGGTTGCCCGAATGGAATCGTCGTGATCCGCAAATACCAAAAAGTAAGTGGTGGCTAACCGATGCGCCGTTTGCCGGCTTCAGGCTGGTAAGGCCATTAAAACAACCATCAGCGGATGAAATAGAAAAATTCTTTACCTTATATCTCTCAAACTAAAAAACACTTCGTCATGAATACAGAAAATAAGAACTCCCGCCGCGATTTTGTAAGAACATCCGTAGTACTTACGGGGGGAGTGATGGCTGCGCCATTATTATCAAAAGCAAATTTTTTCAGCGGCGCTGATGATACGATCAAAGTAGCTCTGGTCGGGTGCGGAGGTCGGGGTACCGGTGCTGCGATGCAAGCCTGCCTCACCAAACAAAATGTAAAGCTCGTGGCGATGGCAGATGCTTTTCGCGACAGGATCGACAGCTCCTATAAAGAATTGACAGCTGAAGGCGGCGATCGAAAAAGCGTTAAGGCAAGGATCGATGTGCCTGAAGAAAGAATGTATGTTGGATTTGATGGATATAAAAAAGCGATGGAGCATGCAGATGTGGTGATCTTAACTACACCGCCGGCTTTTCGACCTCTCCATTTTGAAGAAGCCGTGAAGCAGGAAAAACAAATTTTTATGGAAAAACCGGTTGCGACTGATCCGGCAGGAATAAAAAGAGTGTTGGATGCCGCGGAGATCGCAAAACAAAAAAAATTGAATGTGGTTGTTGGGTTGCAACGTCATTACCAGAATTCTTATCGTGAGCTCTATGCAAGAAAAGAGTTGATCGGTGATATTACTTCCGCACAGGCATGGTGGAATAGTGATGGTGTTTGGGTAAATCCAAGAAAACCGGGGCAAACAGAAATGGAATACCAGATGCGCAACTGGTATTACTTCAACTGGCTTTGCGGCGATCACATTGTAGAACAACATATACATAATATTGATGTGGTGAATTGGTTCAAGGGGAGCTATCCTGTAAAAGCCCAGGGTATGGGTGGACGACAGGTAAGAAAAGGAAAAGATCATGGAGAGATCTTTGATCATCATTACGTAGAATTTCAATACGCCGATGGCTCCATACTGAATAGTCAATGCCGCCATATCCCGGGCACCATGAGTAAAGTGGATGAGCTGCTGATCGGTACAAAAGGAAAAATTTTCTGTGGCGCTGCACATATAAAAGACAACAGTGGTAAGGTCATCTACCAGTTTGACAGGAAAACTGAGAACGAACCCTATCAATCAGAACACGATGAATTATTTGCTGC
>DASVAM010000034.1:0-13536 GCA_036376375.1 Chitinophagaceae bacterium | reverse complement strand
TCAATTTTCAGGTCTAACTTTTTTTTCTGCAAATATTTCCATGCTTCGTTGATTGCATTTTCAATTCCGCCGCAATAGGCAATATGATTATCTTTCAACATGATCATATCATACAATCCGAATCGATGATTTACCCCGCCGCCAATCTTCACAGCCTCCTTTTCCAATAACCGGAAGTTTGGAGTTGTTTTCCGGGTATCCAGCAATTTTGTTTTATGCCCATATAAATGATCAACAAACTGACGGGTCAATGTTGCAATTCCACTCATTCGCTGCATACAATTCAATACTAGTCTTTCGCACTGCAATATGGTATGAACATTAGCTTCCACTTCAAAGGCCATTTCACCGGCCTTCATTTGTTCGCCATCCTTTTTTAAAATTGTAAAAATCGTACCGGGGTCTTTATAATGAAAGATCTTTTCCGCTATTTCAACACCGGCCAGGATCCCATCCTGCTTGATTTTTAACACAGCTTTCCCTCTCGCTTTGTCAGGAATGCAACTCAAGGTTGAATGATCACCATCGCCAACATCCTCTGCGAATGCTTCATCGACGAAATGATAAAATTGCTTATTGAATTCCATTACCCAAAACTAAAAAAGCCCTGCCACAAAACGGGCAGGGCTTCAATATTTTACTAAAGGTCTATAACTGTTGTATTCGGATATCCTGGATCACCTGCTTATTGCCTTTTAACCGCATATAAACCGTGGCCCGGTAACTTCCATTTTTTGTTTGAAGTGTTCCGATACAGTAATCACCATTATCATTGTTTCCCTTATGTTTTAAGTCAAAGTTTTTTACTCCACTATTGGTAAAAAAATCTTTGATAATGAGTTCACCCTGGCTCTTACTGTAATTGCTGCTCTTATCAGGCATCGTAATGTCAACGTAGTTATCAAAATACTTGGTAACACCTGAAGCATTTCCCGTCTTCATAGCGGAGATCACATCATCAATCCCTGCCTGCGCCACGGCGGAAACAGCGATAAAAAAAACCGGTATTAAGAGTAAAGCTTTTTTCATTTTATTGAGTTTTCATAGTAGTTAATCTAAAAACATGCCATAGTCCGGTACTTCACCACCAAAGCTAAGTTACTACATGCCAATGGGATTCCAGAGTGGTTACGGTAAAACACTTAGCTTTGTCACCATTTTTACGTTGAAAATGAACGGATTTCTCATTGTTAAATTTCTAAAATGGCAGCAAAAAAAGTAATTCTGCTTATAATGGACGGTTGGGGGCTGGGAAAGGTGGCATCTGCTGACGCAATACAAAATGCCAAAACGCCATTTGTTTCGTCGTTCTACTCAAAATATTCAAATACAACGCTGGTAACCTGTGGCGAAGCAGTAGGCCTTCCGGCGGGGCAAATGGGAAATTCAGAGGTCGGGCATTTGAATCTCGGCGCCGGCCGTATCGTTTACCAGGAGCTGCAACGAATCAATGTCGCCATACGCGACGGATCTTTTGCAAAAAATGATGTTTTATTACAAGCAATTCGATTGGCAAGAAAGAATAATAAACCGCTTCATCTTCTGGGGCTTGTCAGTAACGGAGGTGTGCATTCTCACATTGAACATTTGAAAGCAATCATTGATGTTTGCAAAAAAGAAAATTTAAGCGACGTATTTATTCATGCATTTACCGATGGTCGGGATTGTGACCCTAAAAGCGGTTTAGGGTTTATTAAAGATTTACAGGAACATTTAAACAGATCGGTTGGAAAAATTGCCTCAGTTAGCGGCCGCTATTATGCAATGGACCGCGATAAAAGATGGGAGCGGATCAAGCTTGCCTATGATGCCATGGTAAATGGACTGGGTGAAAAAGCAACCGATGCAATTGAAGCTGTCGAACGATCTTATCATAACAATGTAACGGACGAGTTTATAAAGCCAACGGTCATCATTGCCGAAGATCAACAGCCGTTAACGAAAATAAAGGAGGACGATGTCGCTATCTGCTTTAATTTTCGAACTGATCGCTGCAGGGAAATAACCCAGGTACTAACGCAAATGGATCTTCCCGGGTATGCCATGAAAAAGCTTTCTCTGCACTACACGACCATGACCGAATATGATAAAACTTACAGCGATGTGAACGTGATCTTCGATACGGATAATTTAAATAATACACTTGGTGAGATCTTACAGCAACACGGGCTGAAGCAAATCCGTATTGCTGAAACGGAAAAGTATCCGCATGTTAGTTTTTTCTTTAGCGGAGGAAGAGAAAAACCTTTTGATGGTGAAAAAAGGATTATGATCGCATCTCCAAAGGTTGCTACCTATGACCTGAAACCGGAAATGAGTGCATATGAAGTCACTGAGGCACTGCTACCCGAAATAAAAAATAAAACGGCAGATTTTATTTGTCTGAACTATGCTAATGCCGACATGGTTGGCCATACCGGTGTGTGGGAAGCCGCAATTAAAGCAGTTGAAACTGTAGACAATTGTGTCGGGCAAATTGTTACAGCAGGATTGGAAAATGGTTATACCACTTTTCTTACGGCCGATCACGGAAATTCAGACTATATGATCAATGAAGATGGATCTCCCAATACAGCCCATACAATGAACCCGGTACCTTTTTTTATAATAGATAACGAATGGAAAGGGAAAATAAAACCGGGTAAGCTTGGAGATATTGCTCCCACGATCCTTACCATGATGCGGCTACCGATCCCGAAAGAAATGACCGGAGAAGTATTAATTTAGCGGCCAGAAATTAACTACATGAAAAAAGTTCTTAGGACCATTGGCTGGCTCTTACTGATCGCTTTGATTGCGATTCAATTTTTTCACCCGTCGAAGAACATACAAAGCGGTGACCAACCAAATGCTATTGCAAAACTGCACCCCATTCCCGGCGATGTAAAGCTGATACTGAAAAAAGCATGTGATGACTGCCATACAAATAATACCGTTTATCCCTGGTATAGTAAAATTCAACCGGTGGATTGGTGGCTCCATGATCATATCGTTGAAGGGAAAGCTCATCTGAATTTGGATGAGTTAGGTGCACGACCGGCATGGTTACGTTACCATAAAATGGAAGAGATTGTTGAAATGGTGAAAGAAGGAGAAATGCCTTTGGATAGTTATACATGGACGCACAAAGATGCCGTATTGACGCAGGAAGAAAAGGATAAGATCACTGGCTGGGCGGAAACCGTAATGAACGAGATGAAACAAAATTTTCCGGCAGATAGTCTTGTACGTCCCAAACGGCCTTAACAACCAGGATCATAAAAAAGTATAAACAAATAACTGTCTTTTTTCTGCTTCTTACAGGAGCAATGCCACTTTTATTTACTTTTTTCTTTCTTATCAAACAACAGATGATCCGTTACGAAATGAAGGAAAGATTAGAAAGAGAACTCCTTCATACCATAACCGTTCCCCGGGACAAAGTGATATGGGCGAAATACAATAAAGAAATTATTGTAGAAGGTAAAATGTTTGATGTTGAATCTTACTCTATAAAAGATGGCCTGTGCTTTTTTACGGGTCTTTTTGATGAGGAAGAAACTGCATTGAATGACCTTTTAGAGAAGAAAACGGAGGATAGGGATAAAAATGAATTATTGGCTCAGCTCTTTCAATGGCTCCAGTCTCCGTGCATTAGCTTATCCTTTGATGTGGAGGTATTAGCAAATGAGAAACAACAAGGCCGTTTCCTTATCCCTTTCGATATACCTTCCCCATTTATAAATATCCCCACGCCGCCGCCACAAGCCTGACAAGACATCCCTTGCTGAATTTGATTTACTAATTGTAATCACAAATAACTTATGAAACGAATTTTAGTGCTTACAGCATTGCTGTATGCAGTTTTTTCTATTAGGGCGCAGGAAGATACGTTGACGGAAAAGACATTGAGCGAAGTAGTAATTTCTGCCAATAAATTCTCCGAACGAAAAAGAAACGTATCCCAGAAGATTGACATTATAACGTCCAGGACAATTGCCAGCGCCAATGCGCAAAATACCGGCGACCTGCTGATCAATACCGGGAATGTATTTGTTCAAAAAAGTCAGCAGGGAGGAAGCAGCCCCGTCTTACGCGGGTTTGAAGCCAGCCGTGTACTATTAGTTGTTGATGGTATAAGGATGAACAATGCGATCTACCGCTCAGGACATCTGCAGAATGTAATCACCGTGGATCAGAATATGCTGGAAAGAGTGGAGGTATTATATGGACCCGCTTCAACTCTATATGGGAGTGACGCCTTAGGAGGCGTTATTCACCTGCGTTCAAAATCCCCGTTGCTTTCACAGACCGGCAAAATTCAATCCGCCGGAAACTTGTTTGGCAGGTACAGTTCGGCCAACAATGAAAAATCGGGACATTTTAATGTCAATATAGGCTGGAAAAAATTCGCCTGGATCCAATCCTTTACCTATAGCGACTTTGGCGATATGAAGATGGGCAACAATTATCATAAAGATTATCCGGGTTTTGGCAGCAGAGATTCATTTATCAATATTGATGGCGGCGTCGATAAAGTAGTAGCGAATAACGATAACCGGATACAGCGTTATTCAGGATACAAACAATGGGATGTAATGGAAAAATTTCTTTTCAAACAAAATGAAAAGATCTCACACAGCCTGAACTTCCAATATTCGAATTCAACCAATGTACCGCGGTATGACAGGCTGCAGGATAAAAGATACTTTAGTCCGGGTATTGGTACTACACTACGTTATGCCGAATGGTTTTACGGCCCGCAGGAAAGATTGTTAGGTTCCTATGAACTTAATGTTCTCTCATCCGGGTTTTTTAACCAGTATCGGGGTAACGTAAACTATCAAAAAATTGAAGAGAGCCGGCAGCAAAGAGAATACCTGCGTTATGACCGGTTTGATAGTCGTGTCGAAAAACTTACCGTTTGGGGCTTTGTATTCGATGCAATAAAGAAATGGAATACAAATGAAATTACCGTAGGAATAGATGGACAGTTGAATGATCTTACGTCAACAGCTTCAAGGACAAACCTGACAACCGGAGCCGTTAGTAAACTGGATACAAGATATCCCAATGGAGAAAATAACATGAACTATTTTGGTATTTATGCCCAGCACCTGCTGAAATTGGAAGATAATAAGCTGATACTAAATGACGGCATTCGTTTCCAGGTTGTAGATCTTCATTCGACGATCGCTGACAACTCCTTTTTCAATCTTCCCGTTACTGACATTAAGCAAAACACTTTTGCTGTCACTGGTAATCTTGGTCTTGTCTATCTGCCAACAGAAGATTTTCGTTTGACAGTTGGTTTGTCATCCGGCTTTCGAAACCCGAATATTGACGACCTGGCAAGAGTCTTTGAATCAAGCACTGCGCTGGAAAGAGTAGTCGTTCCCAATCCTGATATCAAACCCGAGTACACCTACAATCTTGATCTTGGGATCACACAAATGATCTCCGGAAAAATAAAGTTTGATCTCACGGGTTTTTACACGCTATTTAAGAACGCAATTGTATTATCTCCTTATCAATTAAATGGAGAAGATTCAATCCTGTACAACGGGGTCATGTGTGCTGTGTATGCTAACCGGAATTTTAAAGAAGCAGCTACTTATGGCTTTAATACAAACGTCACTGTTGATTTTACAAGACAGTTTTCATTCTTTGGAACCGTTACTTACACCTACGGAAGATTTAAAAATGCAAATGGAACAAAGACTCCACAGGATCATATTCCGCCGGTTTTTGGAAAAGGCACCTTAAAGTATAATCACACGAGATTTGAAACGGAAGCTTATATTCTTTTTAATGGAATGAAAAAAATCAAAGATTACAATCCTGATGGGGAAGACAACCAGCAATATGCCACGCCGGATGGAATGCCGTCCTGGGCAACCTTCAATTGGCGAAACAGCTTTAACATCACTAAGAAAACCAGGGTTCAGTTCACGATCGAGAACATCCTTGACCGCAATTACAGGCACTTTGCTTCAGGGTTTTCAGCCCCCGGCAGAAACTATGTGATTGCTGTTCGGACAGGATTTTAAACTTAAAATTTTCCCGCAGCCTTTTTTTCTTGTGGAAAATTCCTGAAGCCGGGGTTTTTCATCCCGAAAAATTACAATTCTGTGCAGCTTTTGAATTCAAAAATTGTCTAATTTACAGGCAACCAAAGGAAACTATGACCGAGGAAGCCATTTTACAAGGCTGTTTGAAAAACGATAGTTCTGCTCAGCGGGAATTATATAACAAGTATAGTCCTAAAATGCTGGCTGTTTGTTATCGATTCGCCCATAACAGAGAAGACGCCGAGGATATGTTGCAGGAAGGCTTCATCAAGGTTTTTTTACAGATACATACGTTCGAAAACCGCGGAGCTTTTGAAGGTTGGATCAGACGAATAATCGTTCATACCTGTATCAATATCCTAAAAAGAAATAAGAAGTTCAATGACAGTGTTGATATAATTCATGCAACTGGCGTACAAGTGAGAGAGGAAAGTGTTCCTTCGATCATTCAGGCCAAACAAGTGGTAGAATGTATTAGGGTATTACCGATGGGTTATCGTACAGTTCTTAATTTATATGCAGTAGAGGGATATAGTCATCGTGAAATTGCAAAAATGCTGGACATCGAAGAAAGCACCAGCCGAAGCCAATACACCAGGGCTAAGGCAATGCTGGAAGATATTTTAGTAAGAAAAAAGATTTTGCAAAAGCCAAGGCAACAGACAGGATGGATTGCTTTGGCAGGCACCCGGTAAAACTTAATCCGTTACTATATTACTGACTGGTTTATGGAGAGACAATTCAATAATGGGGATTTTGAGAAGCTGTTGAGAGACAATGCCAACCAATACCGGATGTACCCTTCGGAAAAGGTTTGGAAAGGTATTCACTCCGCTTTGCACACTCGCCGCAAATGGTATGGCCTTACTGCAGCTATTATGTTCTTGCTGACAGGCTCCGTAGTCTCTATTGTCATCTACAGCGATAAGCCGGGCGCAAACAACCAAATTGAACAACAAAATAATCCGTCTCAAAATAATAACCAGCCCCGGGAGATTGCAAGTACTTCTAACAACACGAAAACATTTACACCGGCAATAAATAAAAATAATCGGGTGAGTCGTCCAACTGCCAACCTTGCAGAATTGTATGTAGCTGTTCCTGGCTTTAATAATACTCCTGCAAATGATGACAAGGAGCCTGATCTGAATCGGGATGCCAACCTGATCAACATGACTCAGCAGTATATTCCTGATCCGGCCATAGCCAATAAAAATGAAATACTTGATCAATTATCTTTTGACACATATTTTGGTCTTCTGAAGCAAAATAACCTTGTAACAAAGGAGGAAGATGCTTTGGGTGATATTTTGACCGACCAAAAAAATATTACAGAACAGAGTTCAGTAGATGATGCCACTGAAAAAGATATCAATGCTGCAATTTCTGCAATTGCCTCACAAAATGTTCTGCTTCCAATACCTGCCAAACAGGCCAGGGTTACCGCGCAGGTATATTTTACGCCAACTGTCAGCTATAGAAAACTGGATGTGAGAGACGTTGTAAAACACAAGCCCGCCATGGGTCTGGAATTCGGAATTGAAGGAAGATACAAGGCAAGTGATAAGTTTTTCGTTAAAACTGGTTTGCAGTTCAATATTAACCGGTACGATATTCGTGCCTATCCGCATCCAACTGAAATAGCAACTGTGGCTTTGTCCAATGGTTTTGGCGGCGTCGATTCTTCCTACCAATATAGCGATTATCGAAATATTAGCAACACGAACCCAAATTGGTTGGAGAATTTTTACTTCCAGATAGCTGTTCCCGTCGGAGCAGAAGTCATAATCAGTGATAATAAGAATATTCAATGGGGAATTAGTGGTACGATACAGCCCACCTACGTAATAGGCGATAAAGCATATCTTATTTCCAGTGATTATAAAAATTATGCAGAATTCCCCGATCTTATAAGGCGTTGGAATATCAGTACAGGTGTAGGAACATTTGTTTCCTATTCTACCGGCAGGATCAGGTGGCAGGTTGGTCCTCATTTAAGGTATCAGCACCTGTCGAGTTTTGTCAGTGCATTACCTGTCAAAGAAAAGCTATACTCAGTTGGGTTGAAAATTGGAGCTACCTTCAACAAATAATAGTAAGCAATACTAACTGCACATTTTCGCTAAACTATCCCGGTAAGGTTGAATTGCCGGGATTATTATTTTAAGAAGGTGATTTCCCTTTAAATTTATGCCATGAAAAACTATCTGATCATTCCCGCTCTTATCGCTATTTTATCAGCAGGCTGTAAAGGAAAAAAAGAAACAAAGGAAGACGCGCCAATTTCGGCCTTGTCGATCATAAAAGGGCAGCTCAACAAGCTCGACACATCTTTGTACGCTTTTACCAAATATGAAAAAACCAACGACAAAGCAGACACTACGTACCTGAAACGGGAGGAGGTAAGGCAATACACAGGTCCTTTCCTTTCGTTACCTGATATTGCCGATAAAACAAACTATAAAAAATACAATGAGGAAAAGTTGATCGATGCCCAAACAGACCTCCTTAGTATCATTTCGACATTGAAAGACGATGAAAACTCAGAAGTGTTAAAACAAATTATGGTGATAGATGTAAATGATGTTTCCGAAGCGAAAGTCCATAGTATTTTTATCGACAGGAACATTGCTTCAAGCGACAGCATAATAGAACAAAAACTTTTTTGGCAAGTTGATAAGTATTTTACAATCAATAGTGCCGTTATTAAAGAGAACCAACCTGATAAAACTCATTTTCTAAAAGTGACCTGGCAATGATTTTAATTGTTGATCTGTATTTAATATTGGATCGATGACAAATTCCGAATTTCAGAATATTGTACAAACCTTACCGCGCAGTCCGGGTATCTACAAATATTACAATAAAGAAAATGAATTATTGTATGTAGGGAAGGCGAAAGATCTTAGAAAAAGAGTCAGCTCCTATTTTTTGAGAAATCTTACCAGTTATAAGACCCATGAACTGGTAAACAGGATCCATCATATCGAGTTTACAATTGTAAATTCTGAGCAAGATGCATTCTTTCTTGAAAATTCTCTGATCAAAAATTTCCAGCCGCGCTTTAATATCAACCTGAAAGATGATAAATCATACCCCTATATCGTGATAAAAAATGAGCCGTTCCCCCGGATTTTTCTTACCCGAAAACATATGGAGGATGGTTCCGAATATCTGGGGCCCTATACATCAGTGCACCGGGTACGGGAGCTGCTGGGATTTATCAGGCAAATGATCCCAATGAGGACCTGTGCTTTAAATCTTACACAAAAAAACATAGAACGAAAAAAATTTAAGGTTTGCCTTGAATATCATTTAGGAAATTGTAAAGGCCCCTGCGAAGCTTTGCAAAATGAACAGGATTATAAAGAAGGAATACAACAAATAAAAAACCTTCTGAAAGGAAATCTTAACCCCGTCATAAATCATTTTAAAAATGAGATGAAAAGCCTTTCTGAAAAAATGGAATTTGAAAAGGCCGCGCTGGTTAAAAAAAAGATTGATTTTCTCAAAAATTACCAGTCAAAGTCGATCGTTTCAAATCCACGGCTATCCGGGATGGATGTCTTTTCTATTGTAAAGTACGAGGAGAAGGCTTATATCAATTATTTAATGGTAACAAACGGCACCATTGTACAAACAAAAACAATTCTGACCGAGAATTTCCTGGATGAAACAGAGGAAGAAATACTGGCGTTTGCAGTGGCCCAACTCCGAAGCACCTTTAACAGCTCTGCCAAAGAAATTATCGTTCCATTTACCATCAATTATCCTGAGAATGATGTCGTGATAACGGTTCCCAAAGGTGGAGACAAGAAGAAACTGTTGGAGCTGTCAGAAAAAAATGCACAATACTTTATTGACGAATTAAAAAATAGGCACCGGTTAAAATTAGATAAAAAAAATACTGATAAACTGGATCTACTAACGCAGGTACAGCAGGATCTCCGGTTGTCTCAGGTCCCCCTTCATATTGAATGCTTTGATAACTCTAACTTCCAGGGGTCGTACCCGGTTTCAGCAATGGTGTGTTTTAAGAACGGAATTCCCAGTAAAAAAGATTACCGGCATTTTAATGTAAGAACTGTTGAGGGGATCAATGACTTTGCTACCATGAAAGAAGCAGTTTACAGAAGATATAAGAGGGTTATAGAGGAGGGATTACCCTGGCCTGATCTTGTGCTGATTGATGGAGGCAAAGGGCAATTGAGCGCCGCTGCTGAAGCACTGGATGAATTAAATGCAACAGGCAAAACGACACTGGCCGGTCTTGCAAAGAATTTAGAAGAGATCTTCTTTACAGGTGATCAGGAATCGCTAAGACTACCCTATGAAAGCGAAAGCCTGAAATTTGTTCGTAGCATTCGCGATGAGGTACATCGCTTTGGAATAACGCATCATCGAAAACGAAGAGCAAAAGGTGTCTTTAAAAATGAATTAGAAGGTGTAGAAGGTATTGGAAAAGAAACGGCGAATAAGTTGTTGAAAGAATTTAAATCAGTAAAAAATATCAGAGAAAAAAGTGAAGATGAATTAGCTGGATTAATTGGAAAGGCAAAAGCAAGAATTGTGTATGATCATTTCAAAACAGGAAAGAATATTATAAATAACTAAGCTCTGCAAAGTTTTCCCGTCGGGAAGATTTAGATGGGCCAAAAAAATGGGGCCCGGATAGAAATCCAGCCCCGTTTTTAAAATCCAATATCCTATGAAAAACCGAAATAAAAGTACAACATTTATTGACATTTCCTATACCCGCTATTGGGTATTTTTTATTTTATTCATATTCACAAAATGCTTGTTGAAACAAAAAAAATAGTCCCGCTATAAGCGGGACCATTGATAGTATTTTTACTAAGCTACTTGTTTAGTATTGCCAAAGATTTTGCTCGTAATTGAAGATCTTATCCTTGATGTTATCACCTTCCAATAAGCGAAGAATGGGATCATTGATCATATTCCTGAGCATTTTGTTCATCGGATTATCAAGAGTAGATTTGATTATATAACTGCTAAACATTCTGGCTTCCAGCAATTCTTCCCACGTCATTCTGCTCACACCCATATTCTTTGGGTTGTAAACTTCATACCGGGCAAGTGTTGCTCTCAGATCAGGATAATATACCCAGAACAAAGGAGACACACCTCTTTCAGTTTTCCCATCAGAACCATATTGTGTCTTACAAGGAGCAATACCAAGTATGCGGACAAACATGCGGCTTGCTTCCCTGTCAAATATCCATTCTTCCTTGATCCTGAACTTTACGATCTCATCGGGACTTAACTTAGGACATGAAACAACAAAGCTGTCGATCCTGGTTGGGTCCACGATATTATATACCGGCAGTGTATCGCATTGACCGCCGCCTCCGATTGCTTTCTCAAATGATGAAGAATCAAGAAAAGTTGTGAAGCGATCATCGTCTGCGCTAAAAGCTAAAGCGTTTCCATTTTTCAATTCCTTTCGTACAGCATTTACAAGTATGCTTATAAAGCGCTGGTCACCGTTATCATCCTGTGCCTGGTAACGAAATGGCAGATTGATCTTTTCACGAATGTCTATTTCTCGCCAAACACGTTGTGTATACAAGGCATCATCTGCTCTTAAAAACTCATAATCCAAAGGAATACGATCCTTAAACATGCTTCTCTCCGTTGCAGCATCCCTTCTTAATGATACACGGGTAGTATCATTAAATCCCCCTACTGTTGGCGCCATCTTAATCGGAATATTTCCATAAGGATTATATCCGCTAATGGCTGCAGGATTGGTGTTTTGCTGAACGTTCTGCTGTTGCGTATTCGGCCTGCTTGTATCAGCCGGCTGATTCGTATTCCTTGTAGTTCTGCCGCGACCCCTTTGTGCTTCGGCACTGACCGTTACAATCACGGCCGCAGCAAGAATTGAGAATTTAAGAAACTTGTATTTCATTGCTCTGTTATTTCAAATTATAAATAAGCGGTGTCAGCTGTCTTCTTCTGCCATCAGGACCAATAGCATAGATATTATCGATGTAGATGTATGAACCCGGGCGAGCCTTATTAATGATACTTCTGGCTTCAGACCAAACAGCGCCCGTGTTATTTTTCTCATCAATACCTTCTTCGAAGCCCGAACCGTCACCGGTAATTCTGAAACTGGTTACGTTAAACTGGGTTTCATAGAAGAAGTTCTTTACAAAAGCTCTTACACCAGCCTGGCTTTTAAAATAAGAAGCCGGTATATCACCACTTTCATATTGACCGATCATAGGAGTCGGGTCAGGAATTGAACGCACACGGAACCTGATAGGAGTAGCTTTTCCGTCCGGAGTTCTTACTGTGATAACACAATCATCCGTTTCCTGGGTAACCCGTACGGTACGTTTCGCACCGCCGCCGCTAAGTACACCGCCACCGCCACTAATGGATGCCTGGATTTGATCAACACTTCCGCTACCGGAAATAGTAACAGGGTTGTCAACTCCAATGAATAACACATTCATTTTGTCAAGCTGAACGGCTGCGCTTGATTGACCCACTACATATTCAACATTCTTTGTGATGTTTTGAACCTTTCCGTTTTGGTCGGTATATTGAATATTCACCGGGATTGAATTACTACCAAGTCTGTCGGCCTTAAACTTATAGTGAGCGGCACCATCGTCTCCAATATTTTGTCTTTGTCCACCGATTGATATTATAGGAGAGATCTTTGTACTGAATCCACCTACACCTGCGGTAATTTCAATTTCCTGACCAGGAAGTGCATTTGTTGTATTTGCAATTGCTATCGCAGCGAAGGCATCCTGGATAACTTCTACGGCCCCAACTTTTTCATGACAAAAAGTGACAACTTTATTTTCAGCTGTCTTCACATCATTTTGAAACTTGCTTAATATTGTAAGCGCTGCAACCGTCGGAACCATTCTGAAATAGGCATCTTCCCATGTCTTGTTGCCTTTATTTTGTGTTCTTGGCTTTGCAAGATTGATAGGAAGTGAATTTGTGAATTGTTGAGCAATTGCAGGGTCTATTGCAAGAATATCCTTTCTGTATTGTTCCAATTTCTTATACAGATCTTTACCACCGCCATGTTCAACCATGATGCGGGTAGCAATATCAAGATTATCATCCTTGTATGATGAATCGCCTTTTGCAAAATCGGCTCCAGCCTCCTTTAAGATCTGGTCTTTATATTTTTGGATATCAGTATAAAGAGCGGCGGTAAGCTGTTGAGTTTTTTGTGCACGAGGCAACCAGGTTTGTGCCCTTTCTCTGGTACCATCATCTTTGAGTTTGTTTTGAAGCGAGGTCATTATCTCGGTTGTAGAAGCATCAACAACCTTATTCGTCGTTTCAAGACTATTGTTAACCGTTTTAAAGGCATTAAGGATCTCAGATGATACGTTGAGTGCCAGCAGGGCTGTTAGCACCAGGTACATCATGTTGATCATCTTTTGCCGGGGCTCACGAGGTAAAGCCATGACGTTTATGTTTTTTCGTC
>DASVAM010000546.1:0-5035 GCA_036376375.1 Chitinophagaceae bacterium | reverse complement strand
CTCCCTTAGAAAAACGATTACAGTGGCAAACTCTGTTTCCTTTCCTTTTACCTGGGAATCGGTGCCGATGCATACTTTGAGGCGGTAGCCTTTTTCGGTTTCCCGTTTTATGGCATTTTCCACGGCTTCATGGATAGGGATATCTATTGGTTCTCCATTGAATTTTCTCCAACGCATATAAAAAGAGGTTTTTCTAAATTATAGAAAAACCCCGAGACCTCAAAAGGGTACGGATTATTGTTTTGTGAATGGATTACCTTTTAATAAATTTTTCACTCCATTGTTGTTGGCCGTCTGTAAATCGAATGATATAGATGCCAGTATGAATGCTTCCTAAGCCCACACTGCTATACCCTTTTTCAACAGCTCCTTTTACCAGTGTCCTTCCACTGTGATCAATGATGTCGTAGCGATACTTGCCGGGACTATTGACCATAACATTAGTACCGGAGATCGTGTTGCCGATCAATTGTGGTTTTCCGGACTTGCCGGGACGAATTGCGATAACATTGGAATAAACTTCTTTTAAATTATCGAACGTCACATGTATCCGATAAAGTAAAGGGCGGGTGTCAAGAGGATGGTAGCTATAATTACGTAAAATATTATTCGGTTGATCCAGTGGTGTAAAGTTTATCCCATTATTAGATACCTCGATCACTTGTTTCATTATATGTTCATCAGCATCGATCAGCCAGTTTAATGTATGCAGATCGCCATCAAGTCTTCCGCGTAGTTCAAAACGGCGAATTGGCAATATGGTCGCATCGGTATAAACTGCTTGCAGGGAATAGGAACCCAAGCTTCCATATTCCGGGGCATAGATATTTCCTTTGCCATCAATGCGTATGTAGTAAGTACCTGCATTAATAAAGGAGTCAATGACTGAGCTAAGCAAATTTCCAGGATTATAAATGCCGATAGAAGTATAACTACCGTCAAAAACTTCAACCTGCAAATCAAGATCAGAACCTGCGTTGCCGGTACCCACATTATAGGGTATGGCATTTAATTCCAGTCTGGCAAAACTTGGCACAACAATTTTAAATAGATCTTTATCATCAGTTTTTTCGATCACACCACTGATGGTTGCCTGGCCGCTGCTGTTAAACGTGGCAGTGGTGGCTGTTGCAAAAGCATCGGTATTGTCATCGGGGCGATAGCCAAAACCATTTGTCGCATTTGTGATGATTGTCAGGTCGTTTTGAATAATACTACAGCCAAGTGAATTTGGACCACTGTTCCATAGCGTCATATTCTGATTATAGCCTGCACCCATAATAGGGGCCCAGCCGATTTCGCCGGTACCTTGTCCCCAATTGTAATCTGATATTTTTACGCACGATGAATTGTAAGAACTTTGATGTCGCAGCCCGAGAGTATGCCCGGCTTCGTGAGCGGCAGCCTCCGCGATATTCTTCACATTAAAACTAAGCAATGCAGAAAATACAAAACAAGGCGAGTTGTCCGCCCAGGTAAATGAATTTACGTAAGCAACACCACCCGCTCCTGTGCTGTACCATTCGTGGGAAGTGGTGATCACCACACGCATTCTTTTATTAACAGGCGCGGAGCTGTATTTAGTCTCATTAGTGGTGATATTGATATTAAACGGACGATAGTCTTCCGCCACACGATTAAAAACTTCAGTGATCGCCGCTTCACTAAGACCCGAAGAATTACAGGTGAATGCACCGCTGGTATTCCACATTGTTCCCGATACTGCGTGACCATCAAAGTCAAGTAATATGACACTGGCCGCGGATGGATAGCTATTCAGGTCAGAAACCTGTGATTTTGCAATGAATGTGCCGGTCAGCGCAAGGATCAGTAACACATTTTTGTAAAGTTTTTTCATAGCAAGGATTTTCGGATTAGATCACAGAAATAATCGGATACGCATAAAAAGTATTATTCATTAACAAGATCATAAAAGCCTTTTTTTACAAAATAGTATTGCCCATTTTCCAGGTGGATCTCATAAGCATCACCATGTTGAAAGCTGATGATGCGGCCGACGTAGGAAATCGTTCCGTCATTTTTTATGATCCTGGAGAATGATAGAGCGGCGCCTGAAAAATTTGTTGATCGGATAACAACGCTCATTAAAGTGTTGTCAAATTTTGAGGCAACGGAGGTCACTACTCCCTGGAAACTCAGGTTATCGACGAATGAAAATGAGACAGATTTGCCTATTTCGGATTCCAATAATGCAGAAAGATCATTAACGCGACAATTGATCTTATCAGGTAAATTTTGAAAAAGAGTGGGACGATTCATATCCGGCTCCCGGAGCGGCGGTGTTTGTGCATCTGCTTGCAGACATATAAATAACAGGGACAGGCATGCAAAGCCCTTTACAAGGTTTTTCATTGGATACAATTTTGTTTCAATAGGATATCGATACACAACAGCAGGCTGTTGTCGCTTTCAGGTGGGTTACGGAATCACCGGACGGTGACAATTATTTAAACGGCGTTAGGGGAAGTTTATTTTTAATTTTATCGAATGTATGGGGATGTTTTTTTAATAAGTAAGACTACGCCTGCTCCATCGTACTATTTCTTTTTAAACCCTGTCAATATTGACCGGTGCTAAGCATTACAAGTGTGCAGGCTTCTACTGGTTTGATGCCGTTTTTGAAAGCAAGTTCTGCAAGCTCATCATTTTCGGCTCCGGGATTAAATATGATCCTTTTTGGTTTTAAGGAAACTATATAATCATAATATTCCTGTTGATGCACAGGGTTTAAATAAAGTGTTACCGTATCAACATTTTCCCAGTATTTTTTTTCTTTTTCTATCGGAACATCGGCTACCATTGAATTCTTTTTTCCGATCGCAACAACCGGGTGTCCCTGGCTTCTTAAACGATTAACAGCAAGATAGCTATAGCGGGAGGGATTATCCGAGGCTCCCAACACAAGTGTCTTTTTATTTTTATTCATTATTAATTACAGGTGTAATACAAATATCAGAAAAGATGGTATTGTTTACGCGGCACTTTGCTAATAATATCAGATAATGTTTCTTTTAATAAAGAATGTTTGAACTGAAAACCAGTTTCAAGAATTTCATCGCGAAAAAGTTAATGAAAAAGATATAAAATAAAACCAGTAAGGCTAAGCAAATTCACGCTCACGATCCATTGATGATTCAATAAAACTCCGGCAAACTCCATCCGTCTCAGGTATTCTTTAAAAATGAAAGCGGCCGTAAGAATCAGCCATACAGTCGACAACAATTCCGAATGAAAGAATATCCGGACAATGATTAAAGGTGTAAGCAAAAGAATAACCAATAAGGCAAGCATATTTACCTGGCCCAGATATTCATATCCTTTTGTTTTGGAAAAACGACAAGCCAGCATACAATTAATAATTACAAAGGCAAAATGAGCGGCCTGTAATTCATAAAAATTTAAATGGTAATAAGACAGCTTGCTGAATAAATTGTCTTGTAAAGGATAAAGCATAAGCGTGTTGAATGCCAGGCAAACCGCCATGAAAATAAAGCGATACAGGTAATTGATATCAGGCGAACAATCAATGCTGCCGGGCCCGCATTTTATTGCTACAATCACCTTTCTGTTGTATGAAATAAGTTTGTAGATCTTTTTTAATAACCATTTTAACGGAGGAAGATTTCCAATAGTTCTTATAAATGGAATTTTTTGATCAAGGATCTCAAGAAGGCTATCAACGCCATAAAGCACTTTGTTTGTTGAAGTATCCAATAATGGTATTTCATTCCTGCTTTTATTAAAATCAACTTTGGAAAGAATAAGATCGTCAACTGTCGAAAAAGGTCTTCGGTCTTCGGCATTTAGAAAGCCATATTTTACAAAAAGCCCGGAATACCATGTGCACAAAGGGCAATTGTCATCGTAAACAAGGATCTTGTTTTTCATGATCAGTGTTTTGATTTAGTGAGTCCGTCTAATTCATTTCGTAAGGATAGGAGGCCAATTAGTTTGAAGTAGATCTTCCAATAGTAAACCCCGATGGCGGCAGCTCCGGGCAATGTTGTTGCCGCCAGTATGTTGATTACGATCTTGGGTGCCGATTCCACGGATGAATAGCATAGGAATAGCATTAAAAGGTCAGCAATGGAAAATATCCAGTAGTAAGAGATTCTTTTTTGAAAACCGGCACGAATAAAACTTCTTGTGTTAAAAGCGGCACTGATCAGTTGCCAGCAACCGATGACAAAGAGGCCAGTCAAGAAACCCACGCCAGATAGGACCAGCATAGACACCATCAATACCGGCACCATTATCAACTGCCCATAACAATCGAATTTTTGAAGAGGTAGCATATCGGGTTTTTTAAAGTTTCAGAAAAAAATGAAACAATATACTCAAAGAAAAACCGGTCACCCGGTTTGCAGATCTTTACTGCTGCATTACTTAAAAATTTTCATCAGGTTGCTTACAAACCAGTTTTCCTCCGCTTTTATCATTACATCAAGGGTTTTGTCAGCCTGCAAGCCTAAGCGCTTAATACTACTAACGGTATCAACAAAAGTTTTTACTTTCTTATCTTTCTTATCACCTTCCACATCCTCCAGCTTATCCAGCAACTGCATCATTGGTTCCAATTCCCTCTTTTTTCTTTCTTTTACAATCTGTTTTACCACTTTCCAGATATCCTTTTCGGCAGTAAAATATTCTTTTCTTTCCCCGGGCAATATCACTCTTTCTACCAGGCCCCAGTTGATCAATTCACGGATATTCATATTTGTATTGCCACGACTGATATTCAGATCCTCCATAATATCGTCCTGGGTCAATGGATCGGGGCTGATCAACAACAATGCATGGATCTGTGCCATTGTGCGGTTAATGCCCCAGTGCGTTCCAAATGCTCCCCAACTGCTGATGAAGTGCTGTTTTGCTTCGGGTAATTTCATGGGTGAAAGCTAAGACCATTATTTCGAACTTTCAAAAATTATTGAAAATATATTTTCAAATTCGATACAAGCTTATTTCCATGGGCACGGTATTACATAGCTGGGTTTGTTTCTGCCCCTGACGA
>DASVAM010000542.1:0-3587 GCA_036376375.1 Chitinophagaceae bacterium | reverse complement strand
GACTCTAACATCGTTGATTTAAGTAAATTAACCGTTGAAGAATTATTTGAAGAAGTACAAAAAAGAGTGCAAGCTTCACCTGACACAAAATTGAAACGCAAGCTTGCCAGCATTGTTGAGCGTCGTACACTGCCTGCAAAGAGAAGAGGCTTTACGCAAAAGGCAAAGATCAATGGACAGGCGATCTTCCTTCGCACCGGTGAATATAGCGACGGTACATTAGGTGAAATCTTTATTGACATGGCTAAAGAAGGCGCCACCATGCGTAGTATGTCAAACTGTTTTGCGATAGCTATATCTATCGGCTTGCAATATGGTGTGCCACTGGAGGAGTATGTAGAAAAATTTGTATTCACGAAGTTTGATCCTGCAGGATTTGTTGAACATCCGAATATTAAATCAACAACTTCTATTGTTGACTTTATCTTCCGTGCACTAGGCTATGAGTATTTGGGTAGAACCGATCTTGTACATGTGCTGGATAAGCCGGAGGTGATGAATACCGGCGCAGATGACTGGGATGAAATTCCAAGCGGTCTTGAATATGCAAAAGAGCCAGAGCTCTCAAGTGTAAGAATAGTGGGAGCTGCAGGTGGTGGAGTTCAACCGGTAAAAGTGCAAAAATCAGTTACAGTAAAGGTTGAAACGAGCATGGAAGCAATGAGTGCAGCGAACAAAGGAATGCAAAGCGATGCACCTGCTTGTAATGTGTGCGGACATATTACAGTACGCAGCGGTACTTGTTACAAATGTTTGAATTGCGGTAATAGTCTTGGTTGCAGCTAAGCCTCAACCCCGGCCCTTCTCCATCGGAGATGGAGAAGGGAGAAAAAAATAATTTTGGATGGGTGAGGGCCAGGTCCTATTGATGGGACTTAGTCTGAACTTGAAAAACCAAAAGTACCCTTTTACTAACCCCGATTAAATTCGGGGTTTTTTATTTTGAGAGGTTGAAACCGCAACAAATCAGGCTTGATTTACGAACACGTTAATGCTTATGGCGCGCCGGGAAACAAGAGGAAAATTGTTTTCCTTATATTTTTAACAGCCGGCTTAATCAGACAGCCCAAACACGCTGGGCGTGTATTTCTCTATAGAGGTTAAAAATAGATTAATCCAAAAAATCTTCTTCCTCTTTAGGTTTGTACTTATCAAACATCTTTTCAATTGCCCCCGCAAAAACGGGGAATTTTTCCTTGGCAAAATCCTTTACCACCTCGATTGCTTTTACTGCTTCCTGTTCAGAGAGTCCGGTCGCAACCAAACGATCGATCAATTCTTTCATTTAGTATCAATTTAACCCTGAAGTTATTGAAATAAAAAACCCCTTTTGAAGGGGTAATATTTTTTTCACGTTTGACTTTTCACGTTTGACCTCGCTAGGCAACTTTCAGCAAGCTGATCTTACTTGTTTCAAATTTCCTTCTCGCATATTCAATATCCAATACAAAATTCTTTTCGCTTGTTCCGGGTAACTCAAACATTGCATCCGTCAAAATGCTTTCGCAAATACTGCGGAGGCCACGGGCACCTAATTTGTATTCCACTGCTTTTTCAACCATGAAATCAAGCACCGGAGCATCGATAGTAAGATTGATATTTTCCAGCTCGAACAATTTTTTGTACTGCTTTATCAATGCATTCTTAGGTTCAGTAAGTATGGCACGAAGTGTCGGGCCATCCAACGGATCAAGATGTGTAACGACGGGCAAACGGCCAAGCAACTCCGGGATCAATCCAAAAGTTTTCAGGTCAGGCGCATTTACATAACGAAGAAGATTCTTCTTCATCGTATCCTGTTGTTCCTTATCTACATTGAAACCGATCGTATTTGTTTGTACCCGGCGGGCAATTACTTTATCAATACCATCAAAAGCGCCACCGCAGATAAAGAGGATATTCTGTGTATTGATCTTGATAAGTTTTTGCTCGGGATGCTTGCGTCCACCTTGTGGCGGAACCAGGACATCTGTTCCTTCCAATAGTTTCAGCATTCCCTGCTGTACACCTTCACCGCTTACATCTCGGGTAATGGATGGATTGTCTCCTTTGCGGGCAATCTTATCTATTTCATCAATGTACACGATGCCGCGTTCAGCAGCGGGTACGTCATAATTACATACCTGTAATAGTCTTGTTAAAATGCTTTCTACGTCTTCACCCACATAACCAGCTTCCGTGAATACGGTGGCATCAACAATTGCAAAAGGAACATTTAACAGGCGGGCAATTGTTTTTGCAAGTAAGGTTTTACCTGTACCTGTTTCACCCACCATAATGATATTACTCTTTTCAATCTCAACCTCGTTGGCAGATGATTCAGTTGATTTTTGCTGTAATCTTTTATAGTGATTATATACGGCGACCGCCAACACTCTTTTTGCCTCATCCTGGCCGATCACATATTCATCAAGGAATTTTTTTATTTCAACAGGCTTCTTAACTGTCAGTTTAAAAGAAGACGGAGTTCTGTCGTCCTTGGTCATTAGCTCCTGCTCAATGATCTCACGGGCATGCTCCACGCAGTTTTCACAGATATGTCCTTCCTGGCCTGCTATAAGGATCTTCACCTCATCGCGGTTACGGCCGCAGAAAGAACAATGTAAAGGATTTTTTGCCATGTCTGTTTCAATATGGGTTTTAACGCAATGCGATTTGCAAAATTATAAATCCACCCCGAGAGAGGCGGATTTATTTTATAACTGGTTGTTAAGCTATTGTCGGAGAACTATTTATAGCTTTTCGATAATCCCATCCACGATCCCGTATTCGATCGCCTCTTTTGCGTCCATCCAGTAGTCCCGGTCAAAATCTTTCATGATCTGTTCCATCGTTTTTCCGCAGTTCTGGGCCAGAATTTTGGCACCAATCTCTTTCACTTTTTTTGTCTGGACAGCCTGAATTTCCAGGTCCGCACTCACTCCCCGAATATATCCGCCCAGCGATGGTTGATGGATCATTACCTCCCCATGAGGGTATATAAAACGCTTTCCTTTGACGCCGCCACTCAATAAAATGCTACCCATCGATGCAGCCAGTCCCATACAAATTGTGCTGACCGGTGATTTCATCATCCTCATCGTGTCATACATCACCATGCCACTCGTTACCACACCACCCGGGCTATTGATGTAAAACTTGATCTCTTCACCGGGCTTGTCCGCATCCAGCAATAGAAATTTAGAAACTGTTTCTCTTGCCGATTTATCATCCACCACGCCCCAGAGATAAACCTCTCTTCTTTCAAAGAAATATTTCTCCAGTTTTTTATTCAGCATCATCAGGTCATCCCGCTTATCTTCTCTTTCCTTTTCTTCTTCGGGTTCATCATCCATTCTCCAACCTTTGTATTCAAAATTTTTTCTGTTCATAAAACTAGTTTATCGTTTATAAGTTTTTTTTGTTTATGGTTACCAGCTTTAGTAATTCTTATCATCATCTGTTGTGTCACTCACTGCATCGTACAGGAATTCTGTTCAGCTTTTGTCCACCCCTCTCGGTCATTTCCTTTATTTGTACATCCTGCCCCCGTCCCGCCTGAGGCGGGAGGGATAATGAGCATTCCCTTTTGTCAATCCGGTGTGCTC
>DASVAM010000236.1:0-4807 GCA_036376375.1 Chitinophagaceae bacterium | reverse complement strand
CTTTTCCCCGAGAAAACAAAATATGACTGTGTATTTCTGTCTTGGTTTTAAACACCTGGAGCCTGTTATGAAAAAGCTGGGGAAATATAAAACCAGTGCTGGTAGTTGCTTGTATCTAAAAAAATTGAGTGATATCGATATCAGAGTGCTGAAAGAAATGCTCAAAGAAACCAAAGCGAATCAAAAAGCCCTGGAAAAACAATTCAACAACAGGTAATTTGTATTTCGTGTAGTCGAATACACCTCTCATGTAATGCTCTCTTTTAAAGCACCTTGTTTTCAATGACTTTTCCATAAATAAATTCTATGGGAAAGATCTTTTTATGCTGCCTGCTGTTGATTGCCGTAGTTGCTTCCTGCCAGGATGCCGCAACAAAGACAGCGACCCGCAGCTTGGAAGTAAAAATGACAAAGGAAAATGAGCCGGGCAAGAAATTTACGCTGGATATTACTGTCCTTGATATTTCTACAAAACAACCTGTCAAAGGCGCAGAGATCTTTGCTTATCACACAAACCATAAAGGCGATTACCTGAATGATCCTGTTACCGGGATCGCTAAGATCCATGGCACAGCATGGAGCAATGAGAGTGGTCAGGTCCGCTTTATTACAATTTATCCACGAGGCTATAATGACTCGCCAACAGGGGAACATATCCATTTTAAGACAAAGGCCCGTGGATACAGCGGTGGCGGCACGGATCTTTCATTTTGGGATTATCAACGGAAACAGCCTGATGATAAAAATCCTATGGTGACGAAGGTCTATCTTGAAACATTAGAGGAAAAAAGCGGGGAACTATTTGGAAAAGCAATAATATATATGAAGAAAAACTAATTATTATTCCTTTAAAGATTCTCATAGACTTGTTTTACTTTAGTTTTAGTAAATCTTCTGTATGAGAATCTTTCTTCTTTTCATTATGGCTGTCATCATTGACAGCTGCAATACAAGATCTTTATCGTCAGGAACCCAAACTTTAGATACAATATTTGATTCCGTTTTTAAAGCTAATGAACCAGGTGGAGCCGTGTTGATCGCAAAAGATGGAAAGATCATTTATGAAAAAGGATTTGGCGTAGAAGATGTTAATTCTAAAAAACCGATCGGCCCGAATACACTTTTTAATGTTGGTTCCATTAGCAAGACATTTGTCGCATACGGTATACTACAGTTGGCAAAAGAAAACAAACTTTCATTAGACGACGATATTTATGAATACTTTCCCGAATTTAAAGACAGTACGATAGCGAAGAAAGTAAAGATCCACCACTTACTGACTCATACTTCAGGTTTACCCGATATAAGAAATGTGCAAGACGATAGTGTCTTTTTCTTAACTGCAAAAGACCAGGAAAATTGGGCACCGATTAAAGAGGCTGATAGCCTGGAATTCGAGTCCGGCGAAAAATTCCATTATTCAAATCCGGCGTTTAATGCATTGGCACTAATAATAGAAAAAGTAAGTGGCATGAAATGGCAGGATTATATTAAAAAAAATATCATGGAACCTGCCGGCATGAAAACCTCCACTATTACCGATGGACCTCATCCCGAATCAGGTGTTTCGCATGGATATCTATTTGACGGGACAAAATATTTTGAACAAGATTACGGTGAAGAACCAACTTTTGCTGCATCCGGTAATGGCGGTGTATGGAGCAGCGTGGATGAACTTTGGAAATATGAGCAGGCCATCCAAAAAAATATTTTTCTTGATAACGAATGGGTAAAAAAATCCAGGACCGTCTACAGTTATTCAAACTGGAAAGACAGTGTGCCTGCATTCATTGGCCTCTCCTGGTTTATTACAAAAACAAATAATGAGAACATGATCGGCCATACGGGCTCTCAGGGTGGCTTTCGGGCAGATTATGTTTGGCTACCAGAAAAGAAAATATTTTATGTGGTGCTTTGCAATACCCCGAAACCACTGGCAACATTAAGACCTAGAGTCTTAGCTATAGCAATGAAAGAAGAATAGCACATGGTATCTATTGAACAAGCAAGAAAAGCTGCATTATCATTACCAGGAACCGAAGAGAAGCCGCATTTTCATCTCGTAAGTTTTCGTGTAAAGAATAAAATATTCGCGACGATCCATGCAGATAAGAATTATTTGATGGTAAAACTTACGGCCGTAGATCAATCTGTTTTTTGTTCCTTCAACAAAGAGGTCATCTTTCCTGTGCCCGGTGGCTGGGGCCGGCAAGGCGCCACCTTTATCAACCTAAAAAAGGTCAAAAAAGCAATGTTTTTGGACGCACTAACAAAGGCATGGAAAACAACAGCCCCGCCAAAACTCGTTGTAAAGTATTACGGAAAAGAAAAATCTTAATTTTACGGCCACGATTCGCATAACAATGGAACTCTACGGCAAACTTTTAAATATCGCTGTTCCTTTCTTTATCCTCTTCTTCTTAATTGAAAAGATCGTTGAATGGCGCAAAGGGCTTCATGTTATTCGCGGACTCGACAGCGTTTCAAGTTTTAGCAGTGGTATCACCAATGTTGTAAAAGATGTATTAGGCATCAGTATCACGATCATTACTTACAGTTGGCTGGTTGACAACATTGCCGTCTTCCAGATAAAAGCAACTGTTCTTACATATATCATCGCATTCCTGGTGATCGATTTCCAGGGTTATTGGGTGCATCGCTGGTGTCATCGGATAAATTTCTTCTGGAACTATCACATCATTCATCACAGCAGCGAAGAATTCAACCTTTCCTGCGCATTACGTCAATCGATCTCGAACTTTATCAACTTTTTTACGTTCCTGTTGATACCAGCGGCATTGCTCGGAGTTCCGAAGGAAGTGATTGCTATCGTGGCACCGCTGCATCTTTTCCTCCAGTATTGGTATCATACGCAACTCATCGGCAAGTTGGGATTCCTGGAACATATAATTGTTACCCCTTCACATCACCGTGTGCATCATGCCATCAACAAAGAGTATATGGATAAAAATTTATCACAGATATTTATTTTCTGGGATAAACTTTTCGGCACTTTCCAACAAGAGCTTGATGATGTGAAGCCGGTTTATGGGGTAACAAGACCTGTAAAAACATGGAACCCCGTTAAAATAAATTTTGTTCACCTGTGGCTTTTGATCAAAGATGCATGGAGAACAAAAAGTATAAAAGACAAATTCCGGGTCTGGTTTATGCCTACCGGCTGGCGACCGGAAGATGTCAAGGACAAATACCCGGTAGATTATATCCAGGATGTTTATACTTACAAAAAATTTGATACTCCTGTCTCCAAACCCTTTATCGCCTGGAGCTGGGCACAAATGTTCTTTAATTATTTCCTGCTGATCTATTTCTTTGCTTTTATTGCGCAAATAGATAAGCCGCATATTTTCTATTACGGTGCATTTGTCTTTATTTCCATCTATGCTTATACGGACCTGATGGATGGCAATCGAAGTGCATTTTACCTGGAACTTATTAAATCCCTTACAGGTCTTTATATCATCTATTATTATGGTGATTGGTTTTTCTCTTCGCATCACTGGCCATGGTATCATTATGTTGTGGCGGGCTATTTTATCATTTCTATTTTTGCGACTGCTTATTTCGCTTTCTATGAAATGAAAAAAACTGATCAGCGCATTTCTTTAGCCTGACCCATACGGATCAAATCTTAAAAAGCCAAAAACATCAGGGAATGTGGTTCTTTGTTTGGATCAGCCATCGACATCCGTGTGGCTTTCCGCTTCTTTTTCCCCGCAAGTGCTTAATAAACAGATACCTGACGTCTCTTTCACATTTGGCATTATCCTGTCATGAATGGGCGTTGGTATAAAAAGAAGTGTGGCTCTTCATTTCAGCCTTTTAGAATTGGCGTAATTTGTGGGGTCAAGCAACCCGAGTGGTTCTGTCTACGATTATTTAACCGAAATATTTCAACCCTTGTTAACAGCCCGGGAATTGAGTGAACATATTGAAGGTTGTGTAAAGAACAGCAGGGATAGTCAAAAAACGATCTACGGTTCTTTCTATGGGTATGCTATGTCAATATGTGAGCGCTATTCCGGGAATTATGATGATGGTGTGGAAATTCTCAATGATGGATTTTTGAAGATCTTTAAAGAAATCCATAAGTACAAGCCGGCCTACGCTGACACGATTGCTTCTTTCAAAGGCTGGATCAGGAAGATCATGGTATACACAGCCATTGACCATTACCGGAAGATCAAAAAACATTTGAATGGATTTACTGACCCTGTTACGCTACAAGTTGCTTCTGCACAGGAAACAGCGCTTGATAAATTGTCATACCAGGAAATTTTGAGAGCCGTACAACAGTTATCACCTGCTTATCGTACCGTATTCAACTTATTTGTCATGGATGGATTGAGTCATGATGAGATTTCGCAAAAGCTGGGTATAGCGGAGGGGACTTCAAAATCCAATCTTGCAAAAGCAAGAATGCATTTGCAAAAAGTATTATTAAAACAAACCGAACAAGAATATAAAAGAAATGCAGTCTGAGAATTTTGACAAGAAGCTAAAGGATATATTAAGCCAGCGTCCTTCGGGGGGTGATAATCCTGATTGGGATAAAATGGAGACGCTGCTTGACAGGCACCTGCCTGTCGAAAAAAAGGACAGGCGAAGATTATTCTTTATTCTTTTTGGCTTCCTCCTGCTGGGGGGTGGTGCATTTCTTATTTGGCAAAATAATACCGGCACTAAAAAAGAGATCATTTCAACGGATTCTCAAAAACGGGATAACGTCATTACAGAAAATAATGACCAGACGAAAACCAATGGCCATAAAAACAATACTCCTGCT
>DASVAM010000033.1:0-2264 GCA_036376375.1 Chitinophagaceae bacterium | reverse complement strand
ACTTTTTTGTTTATCTTTTGACCAACTTTTGAAACCAACAACCAAATATAGCGAGCAGGAACTCGTGATTTTGCTAAATGAGCAGAGTAACGATGCATTCAACTATCTATACGATAATTATTCCGGTGCCATTTACACAATCATTAACCAGATAGTGCCCGATAAAGACACCGCAAACGACGTAATGCAGGAGGTGTTCGTTAATATTTGGAGAAAGATCAAAACTTATGATGCAACCAAAGGCAGGCTTTTCACATGGATGTTGAATATTGCCCGCAATGCCGCGATCGACAAAATAAGGTCAAGAGGTTTCAGGGATGGTCAAAAAACCCATGCAATATCTGAAGGTGGTAGCGGGGTCATAATGGGCGCCAACCCGGTTGTGAGTGATGTGGGATTGCAAAAAGTTTTAACGACTTTGAATGGAGAATATCGAAGACTGATTGATCTTTCCTATTTCCAGGGATTTACTCATGAAGAAATTGCAAAGATGCTGGGCATCCCATTGGGAACTGTGAAGACAAGAATAAGAACAGCTATCAGTCAATTGAGAATGTTGATTAAATAAAAAGTGAATATAAAAGAATACATATCAAGTGGCGTTGTAGAAAGCTATGTGCTTGGGTTGCTGCCGGCACAGGAGAGGTTTGAATTTGAACAAAACTGCCTGGCCTACCCTGAACTAAGAGAAGCTAGACTGGCATTTGAGTTGGCATTGGAAAAACAAGCCATGGAAAACTCTATTATACCACCCGATGATCTGAAACACAGGATCGCTTCAACCATCTTTGATGAAAACAAGACTGCCACGGTAATTCCAATTCAAGCTGCAACAACAGGAAAGTTCAATTGGGCAAGATGGGTCGCAGCAGCAAGTATAATTTTATTAATTGGCAGTATCGGGTGGATCATGAATTTGAAAAATGAGAATGAAAAACTGAAAACTGTTCTTTCTAAAACTCAGGAAGACCTAAATGCCTCCCAACAACAAGTTGCACAAATGACTGATGATGCAAAGAAAATGGGTGAAGGCATGAAGATGGTTGGTCTTCCCGGTACGGCAAATTCACCTCAGTCATTTGCTACCGTTTATTGGGATACTACATCAAAGGATGTTTACCTGCTTATAAATAATTTGCCCAAACCTGCTTCGGATGAGCAGTACCAGCTCTGGGCTCTTTTAACTCCGAACGGGCAACTACAGACAATTGATCTCGGTTTTATAGAAATGACACAGAAGCCCCTGCAGATGTATCGGATGAAAAATGCCCGGGACGCAAAGGCATTTGCCATTACGTTAGAAAAGAAAGATGGTAATCCAGATCCAAATCTTCAAAAGATCTACGTGATGAGCAATTTGTAATCTGGTATCTCAAACCAGCCCCTTCATTTTTTCGTATTTCAATCGAGCTTTAACAATAAATGATTAAGCTTTGGTTCTATAGTTGGTTAATGACGGGAGCCCTCTTTTTGGGGCTCCTTTTTATTTATATTGGGCAAAAATCCTGTTTGAAAAAAAATACGACATCTATTGTGTTCGCCATTACCTGGCTATTGCTCGTAACCGCCTTGTTCTGTATTCCCGGCACAGAGTTTCCAAAGATCACCTGGAGTGATAAAATATTGCTTGATAAATGGGTCCATGTTGTCTTGTTCATGGTGCTGGTTATTCTATGGAGCAAAGCTTACGCAGGCAAAATAAGCATGCCGATAAATCTTCGAAAATTCTTCTTTCGAATAATGATGCTTGGTGTTCTTTACGGGATCCTGATGGAATTGGTGCAGAAGTATTTTATTCCATTTCGCTCTTTTGACGTTTTTGATGTGATCGCAGATACGGTTGGCTGTGTTGCAGGTTATCTTTTTGCTTTGAAAAAATTTCTTCCAGCCAATTCTTAGTTCCCGCTGGGAAAAGAACTTATTGCAGACGGAGCAAACACTCCGGAATCAGAATTATTTACGAAACGCCATTTGATTTGGATTGATGGTAAACAAGTAAATAAAAAAGAACAGAACTTTGAAACCACCCGATTTTTATGTCCGTACATATGAAAAGATGACCAACATCATGACCAAAAAAGAACTATTTACAGCACTGCTATTTTTCATTTCAGCCATTTCTTTTTCTCAAAATGGAAAAATTGAAGGTTATATTTCGGACGCAGAAAATAAGAGTCCGCTGAATGGTGCCACTGTAATTATTACCGGAAATAAGGGAGAAAATACTGATGCTTTTGGAAAATTCTCTATAAATGGAATAAACC
>DASVAM010000232.1:0-8801 GCA_036376375.1 Chitinophagaceae bacterium | reverse complement strand
AAGCAACGTCGCGCTGAAATAATTGAAGGGTTTGAAAAAGAAGTGTATGGTCGTCTCCCCAAAAACATTCCGAAAGTAACATGGACAGTAAAAGTTACCGACAGAGAGTTTGTTAATCGTATTCCTGTCATTGTCAAAATGCTTACCGGTCATGTTGATAATAGCGAATACCCATTAATCAATGTTGATATTAATATGATGCTGGTTGTGCCAGCCAATGTTAAAGGCCCTGTTCCCGTGTTGATGATGTTCAGCGGGCGTCCTTCATTTCCGGCACCGGCACAGCCTGGACCTGATGAAATGGATAAATTAAATACAGCTTTCAAAGAATTAATGATAAAGAATGACCCAGGCCTTAAAACAATTTTTGATAAATACCCCGCCTATCAACCCATCACGAGAATACCACCTCCTAATTTTTTTGCTCCACCAAAACCAGATGAAGAATTGACGCCGCAGGAAAGATTGCTGGCTGCTGGCTGGGGTTATGTTCAAATTGAAACAAGCAGCATACAAGCTGATAATGGCGCCGGGCTGACACGAGGAATTATTGGTTTATGTAATAAAGGCCAACCGCGCAAACCAGATGATTGGGGTTCATTGCGTGCATGGGCATGGGGCGCTGCAAGGGGATTAGATTACCTGGAAACAGATACATCAGTTGACGCAAAGAAAGTTGGCATCGAAGGAGTATCCCGTTACGGGAAAGCGGCATTGGTGACGATGGCATTTGAACCACGATTTGCCGTTGGGTTAATTGGTTCTTCAGGTAAAGGAGGCGTTACACTTCATCGTCGCTTTTTTGGCGAAGCTGTAGAAAATCTTGCAGGAGGTGGTGGCTATCACTGGATGGCTGGTAATTATTTAAAGTATGCAACGGAGGAAGGTTCATCAGGAAAAAAAACGGGTTGTGATCTGCCGGTTGACTCACATGAACTGATTGCATTATGTGCTCCCCGATTGGTATTTGTAAGCTATGGCATTCCCGAAAAAGGAGATGCAAGATGGCTTGACCAGGTTGGTAGTTATATGGCAACTGTTGCTGCCGGTTCTGTATTTAAACTGTTGGGTGTAAGAGATATTGGTGTAAGCAACGATTATAGGAAGGAAAAAATGCCGGCTGTATTAACCGGGTTATTGGATGGAGAATTAGCATGGCGGCAACATGATGGCGGGCATACCGATGCCCCGAATTTTAAAATTTTTATTCCATGGGCCAGTAAGTTTTTGAGGTATGAAAGAAAGACGGCGCCATAAAATTGAATTGCCCGGAATGTTCGTGTTACATTAATTATAGTTCAGGTATAGAATAAATTTCTAAAAGTTATAAATGATGAGTAGTAAAAAAAAACCAAAACGTTTCCTATCGGTTATGTTGATTCTTTTCATTACTGCATCCACTTCCGGTCAGCCACCAAGGGGGCCATTGATTATGTCACCGCAGTATAATGCTGACAAAACAATAACATTCCGCTACCGTGCGCCGCATGCAAAGGATGTTAAACTCAGTGCACAGTTTCTGAAAGCGCAGATGCCAATGATAAAAGATACGTCCGGCACCTGGAGCATAACGGTTGGTCCGGTCAAACCGGATATATATCCGTATAGTTTTAATGTGGATGGAGTTACGGTAATGGACCCTGCCAATGTGGCCTACTTTCCCAATGAAAGATTTAAAGGTAGCCTTGCCGATATTCCCGATGGTCCCGGTGATGATGACAGCGCATTGATTCATTCCGTCCAGGATGTTCCGCATGGTACAGTTACTTATGAATATTATCCTTCTATGGAAGGTTCAACGGGTTCGGTTGTTATTTATACGCCGCCGGGTTATGATAAAGACGTTTCAAAAAAATACCCGGTCTTCTATCTTATCAGTGGCACTACTGATACCGAAGAAACATTTTTCAAAGTTGGCCGTACTAATCTTATTCTTGATAACCTGATAGCAACGGGAAAAGCTAAACCCATGATCATTGTTATGCCGTATGGTAACCCAATGGCCAGAATAGCCGAGCAAACCGGTAAGCCAAAACCATCTGATATAATTAACCGGGACAGTGAAGATGCAATAAAACGGGCAAAGCTTTTTGAAACCGACCTGGTGACAAAATTGATTCCTTATGTTGAAAAAAATTATCGCAGCATTAACGACCGCAGGAGCCGGGCTATCGGCGGCTTCTCGAGAGGTGGCGGACAAACCCTGAGAACAGCATTTAATAATATGGATAAGTTTTCATGGATCTGCTGTTACAGCGCTTATATCTCCACACCTGAAATGGAAAGTAGCTACAAAAACATATATGAAAAACCTGAAAAGACTAATAAAGACCTGGATTTATTCTGGATAAGTGTGGGCGATGAGGATTTTTTATACAAAGGCGCGGTCGACTTTATGGAGTTTTTAAAAACAAAAAAAATCAATTACAAAAGTTTAATCACATCCGGCGGGCATACATGGATGAATGTAAAAAAGTATGTAACAGCTACAGCACAAATTCTTTTTCAATAACAGAAAAATTTTAAAATGAAACATAGTTTATATACCATACTTTTTTTTATAGCTGCAAATCTGCAGGCGCAGCCGCCGCGGCCACCAGCCATCAGCTCGCCAGATGTGCATGCTGACAACAGCATTACGTTCCGGTATTATTCAAGAACAGCTCAACAGGTTTCAGTAAGTGGTGAGTTTTTAAAAGCGCCAATGCAAATGATAAAAGATACGTCCGGTATCTGGAGTGTAACCGTGCCACCCGTTAGTCCGGACATTTATCCCTATAGTTTCTGGGTCGACAGCACACAGATCGCCGACCCCAACAATACTTACATTTTCGCCAACGAACGGTTTAAGAGAAGTATTGTGGAGATACCGGGCCCAAAACCATTGGTTCATTCTTTACAAAATGTGCCGCATGGAAAAATTAGTTATCGCTATTACAAATCATCCACTCTCGGGGTCATACGTACATTATTGATTTATACCCCACCGGGCTTTGAGATGAATGGCAAAACAAAATACCCGGTGCTTTATTTAATTCATGGTGGGTCTGACACGGAAGAAACATGGACAAAAGTGGGCCGTGCAAATCTGATTGCGGATAATTTGATTGCGCAAAGAAAAGCAACGCCCATGATCATTGTAATGCCTTATGGCAATGTAAGACCAAAGCCAATGCCTGATTTTACAAAAGATGTAATTAATGATATTATTCCTTTCGTGGAAGCCAATTATCCTGTTATTACGGAAAGCAAGGGCCGGGCTGTTGCCGGCTTCTCAGTTGGTGGCGGACAAACTTTAAACATAGGGCTTACCAATACCGATAAGTTTGCTTATATATGTTCTTATGCTCCTTTTACAGCTACAGAAGAATTTCAAAAAAACTTTACCAACTGGTCTCCGGATGCTGACAGGATCAATAACCAGTTAAAACTTTTTACCATCAGCGTGGGCACAGATGATTTTTTATATGAAAGTGTGAAGAAGAATATTGCACTATTTGAAGAAAAGAAAATCCGTGTAAAAAGTTATATCGTGCCCGGCGGGCATACATGGATGAACTGTAAGGCATATCTCACAACAACTTTACAAGAATTGTTTAAATAAATTCTAAACTATATAAAACAATAAAATGAATACTAAGTCTCTGACTATTGCTTTAGCGTTTACACTGGTAGGTCAGACCAGTTTTGCCCAAACAGCGCAGCCTGCTGTAATAGAAGATTTCAAACCTTCTTCTTTAAATCAGCCGTTTCAGCAATATCCACAGGTAAATTCCCAGGGGTATGCCAGATTCAGAATATATGCGCCTAATGCTGATAGTGTTCGGGTAAGTCTTGGCCTTGGTGGCCAGGGAGGAACAAAACTAATGAGAGCGGATAGTGGCTATTTTATTGGTACGACAGCAGGGCCACTGGACGAAGGATTTCACTATTATCGCATTAACGTAGACGGCGCAACCTTTAATGATCCCGGAACAGGATTTTTCTATGGATCACAACGTTGGGAAAGCGGTATTGAGATACCAGCAAAAGATCAGGATTTTTATGCTTTGAAAGATGTACCACACGGAAAAATGCAGCACATCATCTTCCCTTCTAAAAGTACAAACCTCCAAAAAGCTGCAGTTGTTTACACACCCCCTGGTTATGAAAAAGGAAAAACCAAATATCCGGTGTTGTACTTGCAACATGGTTGGGGAGAAAATGAAACTTCATGGGGTGTTCAGGGCAAGACTAACCTGATCATGGATAATATGATTGCAGAAGGCAGAATAAAACCTTTTATTGTCGTAATGACTTATGGGATGACTAATACCGGCAATCCTATAGGCCGTCGTCCTGCCGGTCCTCCTCCAAGTGCTGCTCCTGCTGGTGGTGCCCGGCCAGATAGTATAAATCGTCGTACTCCTCCTCCCGGTGGTGGTATGGGTGCCGCCGGCGTTGTAACTACCGGCGTTACTGCAGGTGAACCTACTGGTGTCGCAGCTTTTCAGACTGTTTTGCTTGATGAGTTAATACCTTATGTCGATGCACACTTCCGTACTATAGCTAACAGAAATAATCGGGCAATGGCAGGACTTTCAATGGGTGGATTTGAAACGCACACTATAACATTGAATAAGCCTGATGTATTTGGTTACTGGGGATTACTTAGTGGTGGCAACTATAACCCAACCCAGTTACAGGGGAAAACCAAACCGAAACACATCTTTATCAGCTATGGCAGTAAGGAAACAAACGGAGCTAATGGTTTGCCTAAAGTCGAAGCTGATTTAAAAGCAGCCGGTTATAATGTTACTACATACGTTTCTCCGGGTACAGCACATGAGTTTCAAACATGGCGCCGTAGTCTTTATCAAATGGCTCCACTTCTTTTTAAAAATTGATAACTATATATTGAAAAAATAAGGTTGTATGAATAAAAGATCATTTTTGAATTCATTGTTAACGGTGATAGCAAATTTAGTTTCTGTATGTGCTATCGCACAACCGCCCCGCAATTTTCCACCGGCATTTGAATCTCATGAAGTACATAAGGACAATAAAGTAACTTTCCGTTTCTATGCGCCCAATGCAAAAGAGGTAAAAGTGAGTACGCAGCTGGCGTCGGGTGCGCAGCCAATGACTAAAGGAGACAGTGGGATTTGGTCTGTAACACTTGGCCCCGTAAAACCGGATATGTATCCCTACAATTTCCAGGTGGATGGCATACAGGTGGCCGATCCAAGAAATTCGATGATTTTTCCAAACGAGGGTTTTCAAAACAGCATTATAGAAATAAGCGGCGACGCGCCTTTGGTGCATAGCATACAGACTGTGCCGCACGGAACTCTTTCTTACCGTTATTATTCGAATCCCGAACTCGGTACAAGACCTGTATTGGTCTATACTCCTCCCGGTTATGAAACAGATACAAAAACAAAATATCCTGTTCTTTATTTATTGCACGGTACAACAGATACGGAAGAAACATGGGCCAAAGTTGGAAGAGCAAATTTTATTTTAGATAACCTGATTGCACAGGGGAAAGCAAAACCCATGATCATAGTAATGCCATATGGCCGGGCTTATCCTAAGATTAGTAAATCATCAGGTAGTCTCCGCAATTGGGCAAACCTCCAGGAGATCAAAAAAGATTTTTTAAACTACCTGTTTCCTTTTGTAGAAAAAAATTACCGAATCAAAGCAGATAAGGATAACAGGGCCATTGCAGGTTTTTCCGGCGGCGGCGGTACCAGCTTATTCATTGGTTTAAACAATCCTGATTTGTTCAGCTGGGTTGGTGGTTTTGCTCCCGGAATGCTGAAAGAAGAATTTGACCGTAATAATGAAGTTGCATTTAAAGACCCCTCACTTACTAACCAACGGTTAAAATTATTCTGGATAGGCGTCGGAAAAGAAGATGGTTTGTACCCGGTTATTTCAGATTACCTGAAAGTATTGGACGAAAAGAAAATAAAGCATGAGACATTTATCTCCGATGGGGGACATACCTGGATGAATTGCAAGCTGTACCTGTCAACCATTGCACAAAAACTATTTAGATAGTTTCTAAAAAATTATTAATAGAATAAAATGAGATAAATCATTTGTTTTTTAAAAACGTAAAAACATACGAAAGGCAATAATGAAACGTCTAATTCCATTCATTGGCTTACTACTGTTGATGAGTAACAGTGGCAATGCTCAGCCGGCAGAAAAGCAGGCGCCGGAGGGTTTTGATTCTTTACGTGCAGATATTCCACACGGCAAGATTGATACCATCAGCTATTTTTCTAAAACAGTCGATACAACCAGGAGAACCCTGATTTATATACCACCCGGTTTTTCAAAAAAGAAAAAATATCCTGTTCTCTATCTGTTACACGGTATCGGTGGAGATGAAAAAGAATGGTTGAATGGCGGCAAGCCGCAGGTGATTCTCGATAATTTGTATGCAGCAGGAAAAATTGAGCCGATGATCGTGGTAATGCCTAACGGCCGTGCCATGAAAAACGACCGTGCCGGCGGAAATATTTTTGATAGCGCCAAAGTACAGGCCTTCGCCACTTTTGAAAAAGATTTGCTAAATGATCTGATTCCTTTTATTGAAAAAAAATTTCCGGTTCTGACTGACAGGGAGCATCGTGCCATTGCAGGGTTGTCAATGGGTGGCGGCCAGTCATTAAATTTTGGTTTGGGTAATCTCGACAAGTTTGCATGGGTCGGTGGATTTTCATCTGCCCCCAATACAAAGCGACCTGAAGAATTAGTTCCCGATGCTGACGCCGCAAAGCAAAAATTGAAATTACTTTGGATATCCTGCGGCGATAATGATGGATTGATCACTTTCAGTAAAAGGACACATGATTATCTCTACGAAAAAAATGTTCCGCATATTTATTACATCGAACCCGGTGTACATGATTTCAAAGTTTGGAAAAATGGTTTGTATATGTTTTCGCAATTCCTGTTCAAGCCGGTTGATATTTCCACCTTTCCGCGTTACACAATCTTAGGTACTCCTGCATCAACCAATATAAGGTCGGCAAGGTACCCGCAAATATTACCGGATAACCGTGTCGTGTTTCGCATCAAAGCACCCGATGCACAAAAAGTACAAATAGACCTTGGTAAAAAGTACGAAATGGCAAAAGATACAGGCGGGTATTGGATCACAACAACAGAACCTGTCAGCGAAGGATTCCATTACTATTCTTTATTGATCGATGGTGTGGCCTTAGCTGATCCGGCCAGTGAAACATTCTATGGTATGGGCCGCATGGCAAGTGGTATTGAAATTCCATCGCCGAATGGAAGCATCTACGCCTTAAAGGATGTTCCACATGGCGACATCAGGATCAAGAAATATTTTTCACGGGTTGCTAACTCATGGCGACAATTTTATATCTACACGCCACCGGGTTATGACAATGGCAGTAATGAGAAATATCCTGTACTATACATTTTGCATGGAGGTGGCGAAGATCAGCGGGGTTGGGCCACGCAGGGAAAAACTGATTTGATCCTGGATAACCTTATCGCAGATAAAAAAGCAAAACCCATGTTGATAGTTATGGTGGATGGCAATATGGGCTCCGGCGGGCTGGCAGGATTTAACGAAAACGTATTGCGGATGTTTGAAAATGAATTGAAGCAATCAGTCATACCCTTTGTTGAAAAAAATTTCCGTGCAGAAACTGATGCAAAGAACCGGGCCCTGGCCGGATTATCAATGGGAGGTTTGCAAACTTTATACGCGGGAGTAAAAAACACGAATATGTTTTCTTATCTCGGCGTTTTCAGCTCCGGGTGGTTTGCCAACCGGCCTGAATTGGCTAACCCTCAATATGATTTTATGAAGGCAAATGCCGCAACGATCAATAACAACCTGAAAAGTTTTTGGATTTCGATGGGCGGTCAAGAAGATATTGCTTATAATAATTGTAAGATCATGATGGCAAAGTTTGATGAAATGGGAATAAAATATACATACCGTGAATACCCGGGTGGTCATACGTGGCCGGTATGGAGAAACAACCTGTACAATTTTGCCCAGGTCCTATTTAAGTAAATAATATGAAGACGCACCCAAAAAATATTACATTACTGTTATGTTCTGTCTTCTTTATGTCTATTATTCACGCCCAGGATGAACTTTATCCAAACCAATTTCCCTTAAGCGACGTAAAACTATTGGACGGCACTTTCAGGCATGCCCGTGATCTCAATATCCAAACTATTTTACAATATAATGTTGATCGATTATTGGCTGGCTATCGTATACAGGCAGGATTACAACCTAAAGATTCAATATATCGCAACTGGGATGGATTAGACGGGCATGTTGGCGGACATTACCTATCTGCATTGGCAATGAATTGTGCTGCCACAAATAATAGCGAATGCAAACGGCTAATGGAATACATGATCGACGAGCTTAAAGCATGCCAGGATGCGAACACGAAGAATAATCCTGGTTGGGGAATTGGATATGCGGGTGCCGTTCCGAATAGTAAAGAAATATGGTCCACGTTAAAAACCGGTGATCTTAAAGCCTATCGCTCAGCATGGGTGCCCTGGTATAATGTTCATAAAATGTTCGCCGGTTTAAGAGACGTGTGGCTATATGCGGGTAATGAAGATGCGAAAATTATCTTTCTAAAATTTTGTGACTGGGCGATCAATATCACGTCCGGATTATCGGAAGATCAAATGCAATCGATGCTGGATGTGGAACACGGAGGCATGAATGAAATTTTTGCCGATGCATATCAAATCTCTAAAAATGAAAAATACTTAACCACAGCAAAAAGATTTTC
>DASVAM010000494.1:0-2632 GCA_036376375.1 Chitinophagaceae bacterium | reverse complement strand
GCAGTTTTGCAAGTAAGGCTCAACATGATCATCTATTTAAAAATTGTTTTCCTTCTTCCGATATGCGTTCATAATTCCAGGGCGGGTCAAAACTTATCTCTAATGAAACAGTCTCTCCGTCAAAAGTTTTTTCCAGACCCCGTTTGACCGCTGCAGTTATTGACTCCCCCATCGGGCAAAATTGAGTAGTCAATGTCATCGTGACATAAATTTTTTTCCTTGCTTCATCAAAATCCAGTTGATAGATCAACCCAAGATCAACCACGTTTAAACCGATCTCCGGGTCGGTCACCGTTTCCAGTGCAGCCAGTGCAATCGTGCATTTAATATTATTATTGGTAATTACATTCACGCCTGTTGTGGTTTATGCAATAATACTTTTATCACATTCCAGTTATACAATGTAGCGGCTATTACCAGCGTGGCAGCAGCAATAGTAAGCATTACTGTATTAGCAAGACTTGCTCCTGCGATAAATAATGCAAAACCCGCCAGGTAGATCAATACCATTCCCACAAACATATTGTTATTAAAAAGTTCTTTTGGGTTGGGTGTTTTACCAAGCCCCGCCTTATCATGGTAAACTTTGTTCCAAACGATAAACGGCAGTGTTTTAAACGTCATTCCAAAAATGATAGCGGTGATCCATCCAAAAAAAATAATGAACCCATAGATCAACGCGATTCTCTCGGTCATTTTATCTGCAAACAACCAGCCTGTGATACCGATCAAAAAAATCAGCGGTACCAGCATCATCATTACTGACAAAAGCGATGTTTTCATTTGTTCATCTACTTGTTTGCGGATACGCAGCTTAAAACTTTTATAACAGTAATAACCAAATAAAATAAGTCCGAATAAGACTGCCAGCGCAGGAATCACAAAAAAAGAAGTTCCCGGCAGAAAAAGAAACAATAGCACAAAAGAGAAAAGACCACTATTGATCAAAACATAGATCGTCCACAAAATTTTTTCGTTCTTGTATTTTGAGATCAGGAACATGGGGAAGAGTCTTGCACCCACACCGATCACCAGCAATAAAAACCAACCTATCACTCCCGTGTGAGCATGTAACGAAAGATAGGTGATCGATTCTTTGGGTAAGAAGCTAAACGTGAAATTATACACCAGGGCCAGGCCCCATGATACTGTAAGCAATAACCAAAGCGAAGCCGTAAGAACAAAAACGGCGTGCACATTTTTTGTCTTGCCCTTTGAAATACTTTTGTAAAGATTGATCACATAACAAAGCACTGCTAATAAAACAAAACGTCCTCCCCATTTTGCCGGCCATCCCATATTGAACACATAAAATCCGTACACCAGGAGAGGAATACCGATGGCGGCAAGTATAAATGATGCATGAGCCAGCCGGGTGCTGTATAAACTTTTTTCAATAAGCACCGGAACTAACTGGTGACTGGCGCCCAAAATGATCATTGTTCCCCAGCCCAGTGCCATGATATGTGTGATGGCAAGAATATGCGGGTGAAAATAATGCCGGGTGAAAGTTTCAGCAGAAAAAAATAGAATGATCGTACCCGCCAATAATGACAGCGCCGCATACAAATAAAATGGCAACACTACTCGATGCGTCGTGTTTTTAGCCATTGTATTCGTATTGCCGGTTGCAAACATTTCAGGGTTTGAAAATTAATAAATAAACTTCACCCTCGCTGATCTCTTTGATCCGGTAATCAAACTTTCTATCTGCCAACTCCGGCAACAAGAACGTAGGGATTCGTTTGTGATAAATAAATAATGCATGATCCGCAGGTAGTTTTTCCAATGCCTCCAATATTGTCATCATTGGCAATGGCATTTCCAACTGGCGAACATCAACTATCTCTAATCTGTTTTCATATTTTCCTGCTATTTCATCCCAATCGCCGGATATCTTCTTGACAGCCGAATCAATGGCAGCAGCATCAGCTGTTTTATGGAAATAAGTGTTAACCAAATTATCGTCGATGGTTTCTACATGATATTGAAAACCTTGCCTGCTCAGTATTTGGATCAATGGCACAGGCTCAAAACTGTTGACAAGCTTCAATACTTCTCCCGCTTTCAATTGCCTTATTTTCCCTGTGATGATATTAAAAGGGTCTTTACCGCTTTCAATAATGGGACGAACATCTAACTCAATAATATTTTTTCTGTCACTATTTGACATAAACGAGATTGTTGCCCGAGGTGCATCTTCCTTTTCGATCGCAACAGCTTTATCTGCTACAAAACCAAGTGGTTTTAATTTTTCAAAAAAATCATTTACAGAACACCCGCCCACCCTGCTTGCCATACCGATCGAAGTTCTTGATGCCATCAGTTTTCGCAAGAAAGGGTTACGGAGTTTATTGAATTTTGGCGAAATGCTGATGATTGCTTCAAGCGCAGCCGGATCTTGTTTCAGTATCGCGGCAATCTTTGTATTTGCATTAATCGTGATCATTATTCAAAATATTGCGCATACAGTTTCAGATGTTTGTCAGTTTCTTTTATTATTTCAGCAGCTTCTTGCTCACTTGTGGTTCTTTTAAGCTTTGAAACTTCACTTATCAATGATTCCAGCCATTTATGCAAGGCATCATGATCCGGGCCCTTCATTTTACACTCACTTATCATCTTATCGACA
>DASVAM010000490.1:0-3341 GCA_036376375.1 Chitinophagaceae bacterium | reverse complement strand
ACACTTATTGCCACTCCCAACGCATAACTAACATAGCCTGTGCCATAATAAAACCCTGGCTCCTTCTCTGTAGGCTGCCCGCACACTTCACACCTTTTTGGCATCGCCATATTTTTTTTCAAGCTAATGCTGACCTTGTTTTTGAAAAGTTTTCCTTCCCTGCATCTTGGGCACCGGCAATCTAAAGTTGAAATAAGATAACTACGCTTCTTTTTATCGGGCATTATTTTGTGATATGAAATGAGAAATTATTTTTTGTAATGAAGGGGCCGGCACTACGCCGGGCTGCCGCCACAATATATTTCCTTTTTGGAAAAGCATAAGAGTGGGTACACTGGTCACATTATAAGTTGATGCTGCTGACGGACTTTTATCAATATCAATTTTTATGATCCTTATTTCATCACCCATTTTTGTACGAAGTTCTTCCAGTACCGGTTTCATCATTTTGCAGGGGCCACACCATTCTGCAAAAAAATCGACCAGCACGGGTTTGTGCCCATTGATAATGTCGTTAAACGTTTCTTTATTTGATGTATCGTTCATTTCTTTTCATCCGGGGCATCCTCCCGCGACTTTTTATTTTCCTTTTTGAAAATGCTTAAAAACAAGCCACCCATGACGGCGCCGTATGCCGTACTGTTATGCCACTTTGAGGTGATCATACAAGTACCGCTGTTGCAACCCACTAATTTCCAATACAAAAACCCTGCAAATGCGCCCAGCACGAGGCCGATTATCAATAATTTGTTTTGAAAAAATAAGCTTTTCATGATGGCAAAGGTCTGGAAAAGCATCGGAATGAAAGGTGATTAATGTTACTGAACTCAGGCGGTACCTTTCAATATTTTATGCCAGTAAAGCCACGGCAAAATATATTTCTTTAACAGCCACATGCTCCATCTCGGTTTGGCCTGGTCAAAAGGAAATGTTTCCATCACTTTGTTATCATAGCCAAATTCAGCGAGTACCAGCTTCCCGTATCCAACCGTTAACGGGCAACTTCCGTAGCCTGAATACTTCTCCGTCATTGACCGGTGTTCTATCAATGCTATCAGGTTTTTTACAAGCACGGGAACCTGTTTTCTTACGGCGGCTCCTGTCTTTGCATTCGGTGTATTGGTAACGTCACCTAACGCAAATATGTTCTGAAATTTTGCATGTTGGAGTGTGAATTTATTTACATCGACCCATCCTTTTGCATCCACCAATGAACTTTTGCGAATAAAATCAGGGGCACTTTGCGGAGGGGTAACATGGATCATATCATATTTTTTTGTAACCGTGACATTCCCCCATCCGTCCATTAACCTGAACGTTGCTTCTTTCTTATCACCGTCAATTGAAATGAGATCGTGTTTGAAATGAAGTGTAATGCCGTATTTATTTACCATCTTTTGTAAAGAAGCCGCATATTTCTTAATACCAAACAACATGCTACCACCTGATACAAATTCTAAAGTGACATCTTTTAAAATTCCTTTCTTTCGCAGGTAATCCGCCGTCATGTACATTACTTTTTGGGGTGCTCCGCCACATTTTGTTGGCGTCGACGGCGCAGTGAAAAGTATTGTGTCTCCAGGTTTAATTGCCTGTAAACAGTCAAAAGTATAAGGAGCGTATTTATGTGAATAGTTACTGGTAACACAGTTCTTTCCAATCGTTTCACGTAATCCTTTCACATCACCCCAATTAAGCTGAATCCCGGGAGCTACGATGAGATAATCATAACTGTATGTATTCCCCTGGACGGTGATCACTGTATTTTCCTGTGGTTGAAAAATGGCGGCCGCTTCTTTGATCCAACGAACACCCTGGGGAATTACCGAGGCCTCAGTTCTGATGGTCTTATTGACATCAAAAATACCGGCACCAACCAGTGTCCAGGCCGGCTGATAATAGTGCTTATCGGAAGGCTCAATAATAGCAATTTGCAGGTCCTTTTTTTTACGCAGTAGTTGAGCTGCCGTAGAAATACCGGCATTTCCTCCACCAACTATTAATATCTGGAAATGTGTCATGGTCTTGTGTTTTAAAACACAAACCTACTTCATAGGTCCTTGTCCTGAAGTGATACAAGTCACTGTGACAGATGATTTTCGCGGCTAGTTGGTCACTTTTATATAGCCATAGCCTTCCGCCTGTTTGGTGACCAGTTCATATAATGAATCCGGGACCGTTGTCACACCATTAAGCAATTGGTTCTTATTAATATTGAAAACCTGCATGGCCTTTTCGCAGGCCGCAAAAGTTACCTTTTTTGCGGTACCAAGCTTCACGATATCAGTTGCTACAGTAGATCTGTCTTTTACAATCATGTCTAAGGCCCTGCCGTAAAAAACAACCTCCACCTTTGCATCCGGGTAAGAAGTGACAATACCGTTTATCCATCGAATCAGGCGTTGATGGGTGGCGGTATCACTCGTAGTAAGATCAAATACAATATTATAAGGTTTTTGTTGGGCAAACGAATGCAACACCACTCCCAATGAAATCGCGGCGATCATAAATATCTTTTTCATAAGCAAAATTTATTCAGGAAAAATTACGAATAAAACACGGAAAAGGAATTTATAAAACAGGGTATCGTTTTTTTTCGTAGCTTATCGCGCTTTTTCTTTGTCAATCACTAAAATTTTTTTTATGAATACCAACGAAACTAATGAAGGAACTAATCGCCGCAATTTCCTTGGAACAATTGCGACTGGTGCGGCAGCTATTGGCTTAACGACTATGGCGCCCTCGATATCTGCGTTTGCAGGTGAAGTAAAACTCGATCCGAAGGTTTATGGTGATCCGGAAGAAATGTTTAAGAAGATCAACGGTAAACACAGGGTTGTTTTTGATTCTCCTCATCCGCATGAAATTTATCCATTTGCCTGGCCAAGAGTTTTTTTGTTGACTAACGAAGCAACGGGCACAAAAGATAAAGACTGCAGTGTCGTCGTTGTATTAAGACACTCCTCGATCGGATATGCCATGGAAGATAAGGTTTGGGCAAAATATAGCCTTGGTAAATTGTTTGAAGCAAGTGACCCTGAAACCAAACAACCTGCTACCCGCAATCCTTTCTGGAAGCCCAAAGCGGGTGCATATATGATTCCGGGTGTAGGAGAAATATTGATTGGCGTAAATCAGTTGCAGGAAAATGGAGTGCAATTTTGTGTCTGCGCCGCCGCCATCAATGTTTACAGTGCAATGCTGGCAGATTCAATGAAATTAAAACATGAGGATGTAAGAAAAGACCTTATGGATGCAATACTTCCGGGGATTCAACCGGTACCGTCAGGGGTGTGGGCATTGGGTCGTGCACAGGAAAAACAATGCGCTTATATTTATGC